>CAMKDG010000093.1 GCA_946411205.1 uncultured Desulfotomaculum sp. | reverse complement strand
GGAATTGCTTCTCGCCAATCCATTTGCAAAATTACCAAAGACACCAGCAAACCCAATACCAGTGCCAGCATGGGTGCCATTTTTTTTAGGTTCGGTACCAGTTGATAGGTAACCCAAACTACTAGTAGTATTACAGGAACAAAGGGAACTGCAGCGGTTGGTACAAATACCTGCAGTAGCCCACTAAATTCTTCAAAGATTGTGCCAATTTCCACCTTATCCCTCCTCTAATTCCAGAGATAACATTAGCCCGTAAGCAATTTCATTTGCCAGCCCATGTAAAAAAGTACTATTCTTAAGCAAGCCAGCATCCCCAGCGTGATCAATAAATAAGCATTCTAAGAGAACGGCGGGCATTTCTGTTAGGCGAAGAACCGCAAAATTAGCATACTTACACCCGCGATCTTTAATTTTATACTGAGCTAGATATCTCATGATCTGACTGTGTAACCGGTTTCTAATCAGATCGGCCCGTTTATCCTTGGCAGCTGGGTGAACAAAACTTTCAAAACCCTCACCGCCACCGGCATTTACATGAATGGATAAATAAAAATCCGCCTGCAGGAGGTTGGCTTCCTGCGGCGGTTTGTATAATTCATCCTGCGTGGTGCTTTGGGGATTGCTTGCAGATAGCTGAACTATGATGACATCTGCAAGCACCCCGGACAGCTTTTTCTGAACTCGCTGGGCAATTTCCCAGGCAACATACTTTTCCACCAACCCATTGGCAACGGCCCCAGGATCCTGTCCCCCATGGCCAGGGTCAAGAACAATTATTTTTTTCTTCTTCAACGCAACCTCCCCTTTACTTTGGCCAATATTTTAGTACCAAGCCAATGCCAACCCCGATACCACTCCACTTTGCTAAGCACAGCATCAAGGTTACTATTTTGTCATCCTGCTGCTCATTTCTGAAGTCTTGTTTGCTGCAGCATCTTTCCCGGTATCTCTCGCACTCCTGGCGGTTCACCGCATCCCTTTGATTGTCAAGCCGCTCATAGATCTGTTTAATTTCCTCACGGGTCTCTTCCCGCTGCTTGGTTAGAGCCAATTCAATTCGCTCCAGCCATTTCAGTACATTGCTCAGTTCATTTTTTAATACGTTAACATCCTCCGGTGGCAC
Organism: uncultured Desulfotomaculum sp.; assembly: GCA_946411205.1. Classification (GTDB taxonomy): domain Bacteria; phylum Bacillota; class Desulfotomaculia; order Desulfotomaculales; family Desulfotomaculaceae; genus Desulfotomaculum. Next base: position 12,630 of record CAMKDG010000093.1, on the reverse strand, counting down.
AAATCCACCCCCTACTGTCATAAACTGATTATCGCGTTAAAAAACGTAATAGCTTTTTAAAGCTATTACGTGATTGGGTAGTTTTTAACAACTCTGCATATTCTAAATCCTGCTTTTGCTTAGCCTGCTCACATAGCACATCAATGAATTGCCTATACTCTGCCAAGCCAATTTCCTGGATAGCAGCTTGATCCGGTAATTCTACCTGATCCTCTAAAGGGAACACCACCTCTGCAGCACTTTCATACCCTATCACAAAATTAACCGGTAGATTTCCGTATTGTACCGTCCCATCCTCCTGAACATGTTTTGCTGCTTTAAAATACCGCATGATTTTCCTCCTAACTCAGAAAATTAATAATACCACTAAACGACAATGGCCCAGTGTAGCCACTGGGTTTAAGATCATTCAGACAACTATAGGCTGTACCGGGATAGCCCAGGGCTAATAATACTTCTCTGACCCCCTTTTGGGATAAGGCGGCAGCAGCGGATCCAGTGGCCTTATTTCGTACGGTAAATGTTCTGGTTACTTGACCTCCCTTGTCATCCCTTACCAACACCTGGCAAACGTTATTCCCCAGTAATACATTCGTAAATGTGTAGTCAAAGGCGCTACCCCTGGAGCAATTTTGCCAATCAACCTTTATCACACCACTTTGGATAACCTTATACTGCAGCATATCCCCTGCATTTGCATCATCCGGGGTAATTCTAACCGTAAAACGATTTTCAGTAACCACTATTCCTTGACCTTCGGCAAGGGTTTGATTGGTTGCCGGTGAGAATAGCGAGCATACTGGAGCTTTATTTACCGTGAAATTAACTGATTGCTGCGATTGATTTCCCGCATAATCTGTAGCGGTAACCACGAGCACCTGTCCCCCGGCAGAGGTAATAGCTGTGCCAGAAGTGTAAGACACACCATTAAGCGTAGCCGCTACCGAAGCAAACCCCGCACCTCCTGCATCCGTAGCCGAAAAGCTTGGCGTTACCGAATTCTGATAGGTTTGCCCGTTAGCTACTCCGGAAATACTAATCGCCGGTGCCGTTCGGTCCACCGTCAAGATATAGCCCATCGTAGCCGTGGCTATTCCACCCATCCCATCATCGGCAGTAACAAGGATATTGCTGTAACTTCCCTCGACAATATTATCCGCAGACACATCCCAGGTTAAAGACCATGCTTTTGCTGTGGAGGTGTTGCTGATAATCGTACTCTTTGTCTTCCCGTTAATGGCAGCATTAATTGTAATATTGTTGTTATCAGCATCTCTTACAGTGCCGGAGATGGTGATGGTTTTTCTCCCGGGGGCTGTGGAAAATAATTGATTTGTTGCAGGATTTGTTACAGATATAACAGGATCACTATTACTCTCATAATATATTTGATCAATAATAGTACTTCCAAATGATTCTGTCATTTGAGGGTAAATACCTATACCTGTAGCACAATATATGCTGTCTGTATTGAAAGTAACTCCTCCCTGAATTACAGGAGCATTTTTGGGCATGTGAGAATAACTTTGGATATTAACTGACAATCTATATGAACCTGGTGGTAAGACAATGGGTATAAAGTCCACTTTATACGTAGTAAATATGCCTTTTTGAATTGTGCAGTTTACAGATTGTATTAAACTATGATCTGAATCCCTCCACAGATTGACGGTTTTATTTGTGTTATTACTATTATCACAAAAAATAATATCTGCACCATAAAACTTAATTGGTTTATCAATTGAGAAAGAGGAACCTAGTTCACCCTCACTTCCATATGAAGTTGACATAGGTGAATTTGGATAACGAGATAATTTAACTTGTTTAATAGAAGCCTCAGCAGTCCGTAACAAATGGTCGTTTGTTGGACGATGTAATTTTTTTTCAATTCTTCCTAAAATTATAGCATCATGGAGACTAAATATTGCACTAACCTCTGTGTTATCGCCGACTAACTTATCCCCAACCGCTCGTTTGACTACATTCTTAGACCCTACACGTGCAACTACAATATCCCCATCCTGCCACTGCCCAGCTACTACCTCAATAATATCTCCATCAGCTAACGTCGGCATCATTGAACAGCCACGAACTTGATATAACTTATCCATATCATCACCTACCACAACACAACATATTTAAATGTTGTCGTTGCTGTTCCTGAGCACTTCACAGAAAAGCTATTTGCCGCCTGCTCAACCCAAACCTCACCCAAATATCCGGCAGGGTTAGAAACCGGAGTTACCTCAACAAAATAATTTGTATCCCCTTTTGTATGAGGTATCACTGTTCCAATGGCACCATTAAAATTAGCTGTACCAGCTAATTTGGGATGTATAACCTGTAGCAAGTGTGCTGAAAAATCGGCTTTTTTAGCAGCATTTTGGTCTACAATATCCAAGTTTTCAACATACGCTTGCCGATTAACTGTTTCAGTACCTAGTGGTTTAACAAGTCCTAAATTAGGTGTTAAAGTAGGCATTTAGGCACCCCCATATTTCAAATTTACCCCTTACTGTGTAAAATTAATCTCTTCAGCATAAAAAACACCCTTAGGTGTGAGACCAGTGAAAAAGCCCTGATTTTCACTAAAAGGATACTAGTTTCAAGTGACAAAGGAACCACTAGATACTGCAGTGGCTCCTTCCTTTTAAAAAGATTTACTTTTCAGTGGCCGCTAAGGTTGTTAGTGCCCATTTTAAGTCTGTTATGCAAGCCGACTTCTGTAATGATTACAAAATCCATTTATTAATTGTAGGATTGGTTAATAATACTTAATTGATTTTGCATGTATTGGTCGCAGGTGTTTATTATTTATAAAACACTAATATTAAATTTTTTAATTTTCAATATAAATTATATGAACACTACCAGTAAAATTCATTCCAGAACCACTTGAAGCATAGCCTTCTACTGCAATAGAGCACCCATTCCGAAATGGTAATTGTACATATTGAGAATCATACCACTTAAAAGGGTAAAAAACATTAGCATAGTTAATAGTAGCAGTACTATGTGAGATAAATTCAACACCATCAATGGTAACTATTAATCTAAAAGAAGCAGATGAAGCACTACTGTTAAACGAAATAGCACTTAATGTTAAAATGCCAGAGCCACTAATTGTACCAATTTCTGTAATTGGCTTAGAGCTATTATATGATATACCAGATTTAACAAGTGTTACGTTTCTTGCAATGGGTTTAGTACTAGAAGCAATTATAGCACTCTTGATATCCTTCAACTTACCATGTACACTGCCAGTAGCAGAGCTTGTATCTGTGTTAGAACCTACATTAGTGTTTATCGTGTCTACTGTTATTTGGGCAGCACGACTGGAAATTGTTGTGTCAATCCTACTGCTATGCGTTGCGGTTGCTCCCCAACTAGCTTGGCGACTTGATATTGTAGCATCTAGATTATCAATTTTCGCGGCCCTGGTGCTGCTTAAGTTACTAGCTAAATAATCATATATCTGCTTTAGGCGTGCAAATAATGTTGTAGTACCTGTAGCGTCTGTGTTTTGCCCAATTCTTGTTTTTATTATTTCTTGATTTTCCTCAGTCCCGCTACCTTTCCAAGCCACTATACCCCACCTCCATCAAACCAGTATAGTTTCCCTTCGTCGGTGCGAAAAAACAACATGGGTTTCCCACTTGGATTTGAGGGAAACGCTGTGCCGGACGGTATAGTTAACACCTGATGCACCCCATCGGCCAAATGTGCACTAAGGTCAGCCTTTTTAGTCACGTTTTGGTCAAGCAAATCCAAGTTTTCATTATAAGCTTGTCGGCTTACATTTTCGTTTCCCAATGGTTTTTTTAGTCCCAAGTTGGGTGTTAGATTAGGCATTTAGCCACCCCCCTGTTTCAAATTCATTCCAGGTTACGTTCTTATTGTCTAATTGATCCCAGGTTAGGTTTTTGGCATCCAGTTCATCCCAAATCAAATATCTAAAATCATACTTAACTGCCAAATGAGCCGGTTTAATGGCCTCGATGGCTGCCTTAAGGTCGTCAAGATTTGGCGGGATACCTCTGGTATCAACAAACTTGACCGTAAACTGGTATAACGCTGGCTGATCGATGACTTCTACGGTGCCGCCATCATAGCTTTCTGCAACATTTTTAACGAGGCTGATGGTAACCGTACCGATGCCGCGAATGTTGGATTTGATTACGGCCCTGCGCTGGTCAGCCGCTTTGCCGGCAGATGATCGAATACCCAATTCCTGTTCCCAAAGGTCTAGGCCCCAGGTAGCGGTATTCACAAAAAACTGGTCTAACACTTCATCCATAGCCAGTCGAAGGTTATCAAACTCGGTCCCTTCTGCTTGCAAAATAGCTTTCATAACCTTTGAGGTTTCATAAAAACGGGGCAGGTATGTTGCCATTTCCTGCCCCCTGGTGCTGGTTATTGCCTGAATACTCATGCCAGCACCACCGTCCCTTTTACGGCCACCTGACTTTGATTAATTGGGATATTGGCGGTGCCACCATTTACCGTAAGCTGTTTATAATCCTGTACCCCTGCGGTGTCAAGCAATAAAGAGCCTATTCGTACGTAGCGAACCGTTGGTTCGGTCGCAAAGGCAATGCTGCCTAGATATTCGTCTACGGCTTTGGTAAAGGAAGCCTGCACTTCAGCCAGCGTTTTGGTGCCCGTCAGGGTTACTGCAGCGGATACATTAATCTCGACAGCTGTGGCGGAGGTTACCGTTACCGTTGCCCCAATCGGTGCTTTGCCTTTACCCATTGCTTTACTCGTTTCTGGATCAGGCGGCTCTGGTGCAATATAGTCCTGTACTTTACCGACAGTGTTTTCATTAGCAGGGCGTTTATCTGTACCCAACAAAACCACCTTCACGGTTCCCGGACCGTCCCACAGGGGAATAACCTGCACCCCGCCAACCCCTGGTACATCGAAAGCCCAGTTAACGTAATCGGCTTTGTTGCCGCTGGTCCCCGGTGTCCGTACTTTGGCATAATACCTAGACAAAAGAGCTGCATCATCTTCTGTGTCATCTCCACCATTTAAGGCATTGGCATTGAGGACGGCGGATACACCACCCAGCGGGGTAACCATGATGTTAATGGTTGCTACTCCTACATTGCCTTCCTTCCCTGTTTTAATGGCTTCAATACTTGCATAACCCACACCGGTTTGGTCTATGGTTGCAGCCGTTGTTGTTATAAATTCCGTTGAGGGATTATGGGTAGTTGGGTCTGCCGGTGTGGCCACCACCGTTCCGGTGGGGATAACAGTTCCGGCCACTCCTGTAAAGGTAACTTGCCCGGTTGCCTTGACAGCTTGCCGCCGACTAAGGCCGTGTTCATCACATCTTAAATCCAGATAGGTTCCAAAGGTAGTGCCAGCAAATCCCCTTTGCAAAACATCCTGCGCCCATAAGGCGGCCAGGGCTAACTCGATGGCAGCAGGGGATAGAGTATCCCAAATAAAACTACCCTCGGACTTGTCTATATCCGGGGGTAGCGTTTCTAACATTCGTTGTCTGATAACTTCTAAGGTCTGATCTGTTAAATAATTCGGTAATGTTGTCACATTTTCACCTCCCCGTTAATTTGACCGCTTTCTCCTCTCACACTAAGGACCTTGCAGGTAAAATAAACCCTGTCATCCTCCCATTGAAAGGTAAAATCCTGTACACTGGCAGTTCTTGGATCAACCAAAAGGCACTCAGTAGTCATCCTGGTTATTTCGCTTTCATTACCTTCTCGGGTTAAGTGACTGCCAATTAGATCGTCATATTCCTGTCCGAAACTCCTGCCATAAACTAAGTAGCGATACCGTTCGGTATTTAACGCCTTTTGACACCACTCTAACCAAGCCTCTAGATCAGTACTCTGGGCCATTTTCCCTGTGGAAGTCATGATAAACTCACCTGTATTAAAATCAAAGCGAACACTTCGGCCAAATTGCACTTGCCTTTGCTTGGGTTCTCCCATTGCTAAAGGCTCGGCGGGAAGGGTTGGAAAAATACTCGGCATTTATATCACCACCTTGGCCAGAATAATCGCCTCCTGGCCATTATTAACGGGAATTGCCAGAACCCTATCTCCTGCTTTCAATCCCGGTTTTAATTCAAGACGTACTTCTTGGACTTCTCTGGCTAAAAAATCGTACCGGGTTTGCTGTGAAGTGGTGGCCCCAGGCAGATTTTTGCCATCTTTGTCCACTGGGCTTGTAGCGGTACCCACCAAAGAAAAAGCCGGGAAGTGCACTTTTACCAGCCAATCAGCCAGCAGGTAATCCTTTATTTCATGTTTAAAGGTGTCCAGTTTTAAACCGGTGGCTGTCATGGTTCCCAGTTCACTGGGAATCCCTGACAGGGCTTGATTGGCTTGGCCCTTTATACGCAGATCCAGTAAGGCTGCTAATTCTTTATAGGGATCCATAATATCGCCTCCTTACATAATCCGGAAATGCCAATTGTAAGAACATCTTGCCGGGATTACCCAATTCGTGATTTACCGACGTCACAAGCAATTCCATGTTATTTAACTGATTTGACTGTTTTAACTGAACCTTGTCTCCAGCCCGCAGAGTATTGATATCAATCGCTGTTACCGTAAAGGTCTCCTCCAGTCCAGCAAGGTGCTTTGTCCCCTTCTCTTTGGCCTGTCCTGCATTGGTAATGGTACTGTCTTTAAATACCTTTTGCAGGGTGCCATACTTATCCGTTTCTCCCTTGACAATTGACAATACGGGAGCACGTTTCTCTTCGGAGGCATTCCCCAGTACCTTGACCTGGGTTACGGCTTTGTCGATGCTTCGCCGCTGGTTTATTTCCTGAACGTTTTGATTCAGTTCCAATACCCATACCTTTTGATTACTGCCCAGTTTAAATAACTCCAGCCCATTTGGGGTCATGCGAGGTTGATACATCTCGCCACCCTTTTCCACCGTCTCCTTCAGGTCGGACATGATCATATTGTAGATAGTCATTTCCCGATAGCGGCTACCCGTTTTGGCCAAGGGGATACCCGTATCGGGAACATTGGCAAGTGTAATATCCCAATCGCTGGCATACTGCCTAAGTCTCTGACTAGCTGTTTGCCCTGCTGGGAACACATAATCATCTTGGGATTTTGAGAGATAGATCGTTCTATCGTACATCGTGACTGTCAGTTGCTTTAGTCCCCCGGTTGTACTGTCTACTTCCCAGACTACGCCGGGCTGCAGCAGATAAACCATACTGGCTTCACCAAAGGGAATCCCGGATACTCTAATTTCCTGCCCCGGTGTAATGCCCGGAAAATCAGGTGTAACAACCATCTTCACATCGGCACTATAGGCGATATCATCTAAGGATTCCTTTAAGGTGATACTTTCAATAATTTCCCGCAGAAAATGTTGGTTAGCCAATACCACTTCGTAGGAAGTAAGTCCGGGGTTGATCATAGGGGCATCACCAACTTCATACCCGGCTGGATTAGGTTTTTATCTTTACCAATTAAGGCTTTGTTGGTTTCGTAGATTGCATCCAATTTGCTAGCATTTCCGTACTGTAACTGGGCAATTTTCCATAGGTTATCTCCCGGTTTTACGGTGTATATCTTAGGCAGCGGTTTTTCATCGGCCCGGTTGCTTTGCTGGGCCCCTGCTACAGCCGAAGTAAGCTGCTGCACCGTTACACTGCGATAGGTTCGGCAAGTGAGATCAAAATAGATGTCCCCTGGCTCACCGCCTTTAAAGGTACTGGTATGTGCCGATAGGAGGACCGCTACGTTAATGGGCCTGCCTACTAATAAGCGTAGAACGGTACGGCCCGTAGCCCAATCTGTAAGCTTTTTCATTGCCACTTCGGGGTCTGGAATATTGGGATACCGGCAGTAAGATGAATCGTATTCTTTGGGAAAAAAAGAGGAGAAAGTAATTTCTTTTACCTTCTCCTGGTTGGGAAAATCAATTTCACCAAGTTGAATGATATTCACCGTCTCAAACTGTTTTTCAGTCCTAATTTGTATTTCCTCCGGATTTACCGGGAACTGGAATTGTTCTCCTCCTGGTTCACTGAGGAAAATATCCATCCTGCATCACCTCCAAAACTCCCAAACAGGAGTAAAATTACTATATAACTCGCTAGGCAACTTTGTTTTCCATAGCTTTTTTAATGCCTTTAGTGAGTTCCCTACTCACTTGATCCGTTATGGTTTCGTAATCGATATTGTTACTGCTGACTTGTAAATTTACATTTACAGGAACCGTCACCTTAACTCCACCGCCAGCCACAACAGAGTCTGACACCAGCCCAACCATGTCTCTCACTACACTAGGTCTTACACCCAGATATTCACCTTCTTGCTGCCAAACCTGACTATGGATTTGTTCAGACAGAGGAATGGCCTTCGGCCCAGCTTGGGGGCTGCTTGCTATAGCGCTGGCAGCGTACTTTGATGTGTCATTATTGTCGTTGCTTTGCGACAAGCGAGTTAGAATATTAACACTTGCAAAAGCGTTTAATCCATCTCTGGCAAAGCCCGCGACTTGGGCTAGGTTGCTGAAGTTTTGTCCAAGATTTTTCTGGCTAGCGCTGATCAATTCGTTCGAGGTAATGATTTTTTTCTGACTATCAAGATACGTCTTGCTTTCCTGTTGATCTGGAACCACTTGTTTGGCATCTGCTACCTGTATATTCTGTTGCTCTAAGATTGCATTGCCTTTTTCTGCTGCTTTTGCATCCTCTTTGCCCCAAAACGTATCATAAAGAAACCCGCCACCCCATCTACCCAAAGCGTAACCTGCAAGGCTACCTACAGGACCACCAAGAAATCCTAATGCCTGCCCAGCTAATCCTCCAACAAGTTCTGCTGAAGCTCTTCCCTTATTATCTGATTGGACAACACTTACTATTCCTTCTGCAATATTCAAAGGAGCAAAAGCTTTTGCTGCTCCTTTTGCTAATTTGGGAAGCATTTTTTTAAAAAATGAGGTTTCTGTAGGATTTGGAGGCTGTGGGTTACGGGAATTCTCCCAAGAATCGTGTGCTAAAACAGCAGGTGCGGACAAAATTACAGCTGCTGCTGAATAGGCAGCCGTTGTAGCCCTATTGTTTGTACTACTAGCTTCTTGGCTCGGTTTTACTATGTTTTCTTTTGAATCTTGTTCTTCTTGATTATTAACAGCTTTAACTAACTTGGTTGTACTACCGTCAGCCTCAGGTAATGCTTGTTTCACTAAAGCTACATTAACTGAAACCTTCATAGAAGCTAAACTTTTTAGCTTGTCACTTAACTGCTCAATTCTTTGTAAAGTATCTGTTACATTGTCAATTGTACTTATCCGTGGGCTAATTTTTAGCCGCTCAAGCTTATCCCTACGTTTTTTAAAGCTATCAAAAAACCTATCTGTAGCCTTACTTGCTCCGGTTAAAACCGACTGAAAGTGAGAGGTATCTCCCCTGACCTTAACCAGTGTTTCAACGGTCGTCATCTTTTAGCCACCTCTCTTCTGGCTTTTTCCATTTGTTCTAATTCAATGTCTGTAAAAGCTAACAAAAGTAGTTGTTCTCCTCTGGGTAATTGCCAAAATAATCCGGGGCGGAGGTTATGCTGTACCCACATGGAGTACAGCATACCTGTTAGGCCGCCGGATTTTACGCGTTTTTTAGTTCTTCAAGGTCAATATTAAAGCCGCTTAGGTCAAGTACTACATCACCTACAGCGGCTAATTCTCCGGCTAAAAGAATACGTCTGACTACTTCCTCCGGGCCGGAAGCTTTGAACTTAGACAGCAGTTTCGCATCTCCCCAGTTCGGTTTTACGGTGGCTGCGGCTATGAGAGCTGCATTAAACTGCTCTTCATCCAGTCGCTCAACAACCTTGCCGCGCTTTTCGCTGCGCTCGGTACAACGCTCCCGGATATTGGACACTTTTTTGCCCGTTAATCCCTGCAGTGTTACCGGAATCTCCAGGCGGGGCAGGGTAACTGTTCTTTCAGGCAATTTATCAGCATCCAGCAGCCTATTTAGTATTTGTTCATCGGTCAAATTCTGAATATCCATCGGTTATCCCCCTATTCTTCAACAATGGGATCTAATAGTTCATAGCCTTCAAAGGTAAAGGGGATTTCTTCCTTTACTTCTTCACCGGAAGTCCAGTTAGCCAGTTGGAGTTCATCCACCATCACATTCTTTAAGCGGACTCTTTCATGTCCATAGGATTCGGGATCTGCCAGCTTGCTCACCAGTTCGAATTTACTGAACCCCCGCTGCAACATGGTACTGGTTACTTTAAAACCACTCATGGTCCCAGTACCTTTTTTCGGGCCCATTTTATGACGTACCCAATCATCACCGGATAAATTTAATTCACGTTTTTGGACAGCAACTTTTGCTTCTAAATGATTGATGTTCGTTTGCCATACACCGTCGATGAACATCTGGCCATAGGTCCCTAGTATTACTCTGCTTGCATCAAGAGCCATTTTCTCTCCTCCTTATTTCACCATAAAGGTGCCAAAGATTTTTTCCATGCCATCGGTAATTCTGGCTTCCCACTTAGGATACACCTCATCCGGTGCAGCCAATGGGGGATTGCCGTGGTAAGCGGGATTTAAATAGACCACATAGTCTTTTTCCACAATGCCACCCAGAACCAAGGTATCCATGTACTGCTTGAAAGCATTGATGAGCGCCACTTTGCCGTCATCATTGTTATTAACCTTGCCAATGTAGTTATCGCTGGCGGCTTTCAGCAGATCATTGTTAATGGCATCCATGGTCCGAATAGCCCGAATCTTTTTCCACTGATTATTTTGACCCTGACGTAAACCACTTAGCGTGTTGATTCCCTGTTCAACTTTAACCTTTTCGCCATCGTGGACCAGCACCAAAGAGCCGGCCTGCAGAGCAGCAATTACCTGATTATTGGTGAGGCGGGGATAAACATCTTCAAAGGGGCATGGGGCATAGGTAATACTCTCGCTCAATTTTTGGGCAGCGATCAGACCAGCCACAAAGGGCGCCACCTCCGCGCTGGCATAGGTCTTGCCACTCAGCACAGCACCAACCATAACATTTACCAGACCTTCGTGGTTAAAACTGATGGATCGCTGATTGCCCAGATTGGGATCGGTATCGTCCGCAGCAGATCCGCCAAAGACGCCGATAACACCGTTACCTTCATTGCGTAAACGCTCAATCCAGGATTTAAACGAAATCTGCAGGGAACTGTTGGTCATGCCATCGAGGGTAAATAAATTCCAAACCCGTGCCTCAAACATAGCCTGAGCGGCAATATAGTCGGCATTCACTACGCCAGCTATCCCATGGTTACCACCGGTAAAATTCTGGCTAGTAACAACGGCCAGGGTACCATTGCCGTCCGCCAGCTTACTGGCTGTTACCCATTCGTTCCCGGCATCGTTGTTAATAGCAGCCACAGCATTGTTGATGCCACCTGCGCCGGAAGTAAAGGTAAATGTCCGCAGTAAAGTGGACCCCTGGTAAAGCACAATATCTTGCTTGGTGGAATCCACCAGGTTTGTCCTGGTTGAAACCTTAAAGGGACGGGTGGTTTCATATTTGGTTTCCAGTTTCACTACATTAACAGGGCTACCTGCTGCATCCTGCAGGGTGATACTGGCTTTGGTTGCATTGCTGTCGGCTAAGCGATAGGCTAACACAGTCTTTGCTCCCCCTAACAGGGCCATGCGAATGGTTTGGTAGGCAGTTGCTCCGGCTACGGTATCCTCACCATAGGCGGCCAGCAGTTCTGCTTCGCTGGTGATTTCCTTAAAGGTTCTCACCGGACCCCAGTCTGCCTTCACTGGGCAAGCCACAATGCCGCGGGCTCCCGGTTTAATTGCGGCCAATGCAGCGGCCTCAAAGTTTAGATAAAATCCAGGTCTTACTTTTTGCTCGGTACTGCTCCATGTTCCTCCTGCCATTATTTAGCTACCTCCTCTAAAAATAATGTAACCGCCTGCTTTACTTCGCTGACGGTTAGTTCTTGGGCACTATCATTATGCAATGCCCCAAGGATAACTTCAGGTTTTACCTGAAATAGTATTTCAGCATGATCAATCAGTTCCTGTCTGGGATAACACTGCTCTTGTTTTGTTTTTGCAGCCATTATTGCCAGCTCCCTTCGGTTTTTATTTTCATCATTAAGGCGATTTCTTCTTGGGGTCGATTGGTTTTTTCAGTTAGGGTTACTGTAACCTGCCCTTTACGAATCGAATGTAGGGGAATTTCCATCTGTGGGGTAAGCACAGTGGCATATTTTTTGTTGGTGGTATCCAGGGCTATTTTGATATCCCTGCTTAACCCCTCCATAATTGCCCGACATCCACTACTATGCTGGCCCTGCAAAAGACCAAAAACCTCGGCAGTAAATTTTTTGCTAACTTCAAACACCGAACTGGTTATTTGTTTGGTGCTGATGCCAACCAAGCTCCAAATTACCGCCGGCCTTTCAGATACTTGTGGGTAAGCACTATCACTTACTGCCCATCCCTCACCCAATTCAGATTTTGTCCATAACTCGAGTGCCTCCAGCCACGGGTCACTCTCCCTAACTTCCTGTGTTGCTGCCGGTATCCACCAGTGTACATTATAGGTAAGCAAGATGGATTTATTGGCCGGATCATTGGGGTCTTCCAGTATTT
>CAMKDG010000092.1 GCA_946411205.1 uncultured Desulfotomaculum sp. | reverse complement strand
TTCTTGAGCTACCTTGGTTAACTGGGTTTGCATGGCTGTAAGCTCCTGTGCGGAGGCAGACATCTGTTCAATGCTGCTACTGATTTCCTCGGTTGAAGCAGCCAGGGTTTCAGAAATACTGGCAATTTCCTCTTGGGTGGCAATATCAAAGCCGATACCAAGGGCGCCAACGACTGCTCCGTTTTCAATAATGGGTAGACCAACAGCCTTAAAAGGATAGCCAAACACTTCTTTAGGAACCAGTGTTTCATTTCTTTGACCGGTTTTTAAGGCCATATCAATACCATCACCTTGGGCAAGCAGATCTCCGGCTTTTACCTTTACGTCAATCTTCTTACCGGGTAAATACCTGAGATACCTTTCTCTATCCGTAATAGTAATCATACAATCCATGGGAAAAGTATCTTTGATCAAATCTAATACTTCACTTAATGCCTCAATTTTTTGTGAACTCATGGTTAAATCCCTACTTTCTTTCCTTACCGGCATTTTACATGCAATATAATTTCGACAATTAAACAGAATATCCTGCGCATTTAGATAATATTTCCAAATAAAATCCTCACCAATTGTAAGGTGAGGATTAAATATTATAGCGTCGAGGTTGGCCTTCTCCGTACAGATAATAATAAACTTTGTAATTCCACAGTACTCGACGGATATATTGCCGGGTTTCCACAAAGGGGATTTGATCGATGGTTTTACGCTGACCGTTCCAGTGCTGTTGATCCAACCATTTTTTTACGTTACCACGGCCTGCGTTGTAGGCGGCAGTGGACAGTACCACATCGCCTTCAAACAGTTCCAGGAGATCTGCTAAATACCAGGTGCCCAGCTGGATATTGGTTTCTGGATTATACAATGCTTCAGTATTTAGCGGTCCGTTGCCTGTTTGCTCGGCAACCCAACTGGCTGTTTCCGGCATCAGTTGCATTAACCCTCTGGCTCCCTTGGGAGAGGTAGCACTGGCTTGGAAGTTGCTCTCTGTTTTAATGATTGCCGCGACCAGCAGGGGGTCCAGATTTTTTATTTCAGAATAATGGTAGATTACCTCCTGATGATGTAGAGGATACACCATTTCGGCTATTGCTCTGTGATTTAGCCACAGTATCAGTAGCAGGAGAACCAGCAGGAGCTTTCTCTTTAAACGGGGTTTCTTTTTTCGTCGTAAAAACAAAACAATCACTCCTGCAATAGGTGTCATCTTATTCTATGCCAAAAATTGGTTTTTATCACTAAGAAAGGTTAAGAAAAACTAAGTTTTACTGGTGCTCTTCAGGATTCGCCGACATCTAAAGACTTGGCATAAGGGCACACAAGCAAGCCAAGTTTTTCTAAGCAGAGGTAATTTGTTGCCAATATTTTGCCACCTGAAGGCGGGTATTTTCGGGTGTGTAACTGTTATCAATAATGATATGACTATACTTTTTCTTTTCTTGCAGGGGTATCTGGCTGGCTATTCGCTGCCGAGCCTGGGGCAAAGTAAGCTTGTCCCGTTCCATTAATCGCTTTAATTGCACCTCTTCATCCACGGTAACCAACCACACTTGATCCACCTTTTGTTGCCAGCCCACCTCAATCAGCAGAGGTATTTCCAAAACGAGAATTCCACTGGGGTTATCTTCTTTAAACACAGTTACTTGTTCATCCAGGGCAGCCTCAATGTGAGGATGAATAATTGCGTCCAATTGCTTCCTGACCGCAGCATCTTCGAAGATCATGGCTCCCAATTTTGGTCTGTTTAGGGTACCGTCCGAATGTAAAATACCCGATCCAAAGGAAGCTACAATTTCCTTAAGGGCCGGGGTACCGGGATATACCACTTGGCGGGCCACATGATCTGCATCGATGACCGTGGCCCCCAGTTCTTGTAAATATTTTGCCACAGAACTCTTACCGCTGGCAATAACACCTGTCAAACCAATAATCATCTTGTAATGCTCCTTTGAGAAGGTGGTCACTTGATTTTAAAAATGCCCATGGCTATGAGAATGCAGCCTGGCAACATGGCTAATTGTCGACCGAGGGTGCTGCAGGCGCAGGTTTTACCCAGCCAAAGTCCGATAATGGTAAGAACAATGTGACCGATGCCCACCACCGCTGCTGTTAAAAGTGGACTAAAGCCGAACATAGAAACTGCAAAGCCAGCTCCGAAGGCATCCATCGCCAGGGCAGCCCCCAATAACAGAGCTTCCTGGGAGGAAATTACACCGGAAGAGTCCAGGTCGGCTTTGGAGGGTTCACGGAGAACTTGAATTACCAGACCCAGAGACTTAATCCGTATTTGCATGACCGTTGCTTCTGCCTCTTCCTGATCTCCCTTGGTATCTCTAACGGATTGAACGAGAATCCAGAGTCCTACCAGCAGTAGGATGATGCCACCCAGCCGGTGGGCAAAGAGCGGTGAGATTAGTTGGCTGACCATTTGGCCCGCCAGCATGGAGAAGAGTACTGTTAGGACCGACATACCGCTGATGATCAGCAGTGAAGTAAACGGGATACGAATTTTTCTGATCCCGTAAGCCACCCCTGTGCCCAGTGCATCCATATTAAGGGCCAGGGCAAAGGCAAAAAGCGTAAGCAGTTCCATGTCTTTCCCCCCAATTGCATCTTCTTACAAGATAGAGTATGAGGGGGGCATCGGCGTGGTGCTTTACACTATTTGGTTTTTTGACAGGAACTACAGTAATAAGAGCTGCGACCGGCCACTTTGATACGGGATATAGGCTTACCGCAGTGAGAACAGGGAAGATTTTCCCGGTTATAAACTTTAAGGTGATTTTGGAAACTACCGGAACGTCCCTCACCGTCTACATAATCTCGAAAGGAAGTACCCCGATGTTCAATGCCCTCGGTAATTACCTCCACAATAGCCTTGTGCAGACCGGCAGCTTCCCGGGAGGTAAGATCTGATGCCAAGCGTTCCGGATGGATTTTGGCTCGGAACAGGGCTTCATCCGCATAGATATTCCCCAGGCCTGCGATAAAACTTTGATCCAGTAACAGGGGTTTTATCCGGGTACGACGCCTACGTATTTCCCGTTTAAAGAATTCCCGGGTAAATTCCGGTTCCAAGGGTTCCGGGCCAAGGTCTTTAATACCGGACAAATCCATTACTTTCGGGGTAGTAACCAATTGTAACCGGCCAAAGCGCCGCACATCGGCAAAACGCAAGTGTTTCCCGTTATCCAGCAGAAAAATCACATGGGTATGTTTTTCTAAAGGAAATTCGGCCTCACAATAAATAAGGCGTCCTGTCATGCGGAGGTGTGCCACCAAGGTAAGATTATCACTGAGGTGAAGTAAAATGTATTTACCGCGACGCCCCATTTTTTTTAGAAAGGTTTTACCAATCAGAAGTTCTATGAATTCCTCAGATTTGGGGCTACGGATTACTTCCGGTTTTACTAAAGTAACACCGGCGATCGTGAGACCAGCCAAGTGCGTTTCTAAAGAGCGAACCACCGTTTCTACCTCTGGCAATTCAGGCATGCTAACACCTCCAGGAAAAGACCTGCATTTTTTTGTGTGTCGGGTTAGATGGGCTTTGCTTCGTACCAATTTAATCCGAGTTTAAGATCAACATCCAAGGGTACATCCAGCACAAGGGCATTTTCCATACATTCTCGAACCAGTTTAATTAATGCTTCAACTTCGGTTTCTGGGGTATCAAAGATAAGCTCATCGTGTACCTGCAGAATCATTTGGGCCTGCATCAGTTGTTCTTTTAATTGCTTATTAATCCTGACCATAGCCAATTTAATGATATCAGCGGCACTTCCCTGGATAGGCGTATTCATCGCGGCTCTCTCACCAAAGTTTCGAATATTAAAGTTTTTGCTAAACAGTTCTGGTAGGTAACGTCGACGGTTCAGCAGGGTGTTCACGTAACCTTGTGCTTTGGCCTCTTGAATAACGCGGTCAATATACCTGCGTACTCCTGGGCAACGGGCAAAGTAGTTATCAATATAACTTTTGGCCTCCTGACGGCTGACTTTTAAATCTCGGGCCAGTCCAAAATCACTGATGCCATAAACAATACCGAAGTTTACTGCCTTAGCCCGACTGCGCATTTCCGAAGTTACTAGATCAAGGGGCACGCCAAACACCTCGGAAGCGGTTCTTGTATGAATATCCTGGCCCAGACGGAAGGCTTCCAAAAAGCTGTTATCCTGTGACATATGGGCCAAAATGCGTAATTCAATTTGCGAATAATCAGCCGTTAAGAGTAGATTGCCCTTTTGACGAGGGACAAACACCTTACGAATGCGCCGACCAGATTCTAAGCGGATGGGAATGTTTTGCAGATTCGGCTCTGCACTGGATAATCTGCCGGTGGCGGTCACGGTTTGATGGAAGGTAGAATGCAACCGGCCGGTTTTTGCATCCACCAGGGCTGCCAGACCATCGGCATAGGTGGATTTTAATTTTGCCACTTGACGGTACTCTAAGATAAGAGCAACAATTTCATGCTCCTCTGCCAATTTTTCTAACACTTCAGCGTCGGTGGAATAACCCGTCTTAGTCTTTTTAAATACCGGCAGCTGCAGTTTTTCGAATAAAATCTGTCCCAGTTGTTTCGGAGAGTTAATATTAAAATTTTCGCCAGCCAGTTCATGTATTCTGGCAGACAGCGTTTCAATGGCTTGGGATAGTTCTGCTGACATATCCTTTAACCCTTGTTTATCCACTGCTACCCCGGCCAGTTCCATCTCTGCCAGCACTTGCACTAAAGGAAGTTCCATTTCTTGATACAGCCGGTCTTCGTCCCGCTCTGCAAGCTTATCATAGAGCACTTTTTCCAGGCGTAGGATGGATTCTGCTTGGGCGGCCAGAGCTGTTTCCCCTTCCGCTGGCAGTACGATATTCAGATGTTCCAGGGCGATATCGTTTACCTCATAGTTGGCGGCAGTGGGATTCAGCAAGTAGGCGGCCAGCATGGTATCAAAGTAGAGATTTTTCAATACGATATCCTGCTGCTGCAAGAGCCAGATGGCATCCTTAGCATCGTGGAAAATCTTCTTAATTTCTGGGTTTTCACAGAGGGCACGTAGGACGGTAAGATTACTGTCGAGACCATCTGCCACCCGCAGGAGGTAAATATCCTGGTCAGGTACTGCTAGGCAAAAGGCGGCAATCCCTTGACCCCGAATGCCCGTGAGCAGTAAAGCCACTTTGCCGCTATGACTGGCTTGTACTAAAATTTCGTCCCGCTCTTCCTGGCTCGTGACGGTTTGGTATCCTACCTGATAGGTTTCCAGTTCCGGTAAGTCAGTTGCCAATAGGTTCGAAGGTGTCTTTTCTTTTTTTGACCCTTGATTGGTGGTGAGTTGTTTAATGAGACTTTTAAATTCCAATTCCTTAAAAAGTTCCAGCAGCTTATGTTGATCGGGTCCCCACCAGGAACACGCTGACAAATCCAAGTCCATAGGCACATCACGAATGATGGTGGCTAACTTTTTAGAAAGAAGAGCGATCTCTTCTTTACCCCGCAGAAGTTTTTGCAACCTGGGTGATAAATGATCCAGTTGCGCCAGAATTTCTTCCACATGGCCATAATCCTTCAGTAAGGCAGTAGCTGTTTTTTCCCCAATGCCCGGAACACCGGGAATGTTGTCCGAGGGGTCTCCCTGTAAGCCTTTGAGATCAATAATTTGGGCTGGGGTTACGCCGTATTTGTCCCACACTTTTCCTTCATCAAATATCTCCAGTTCAGTAATACCTTTACGGGTTAGCATAACTTTCGTTTTGGGAGATACCAACTGAAGGGCATCCCGATCACCGGTCAGGATGAGTACATTTAATCCGGTGGCTTCGGCCTGTTTGGCAATGGTGCCAATTAAGTCATCAGCCTCAAAACCTTCTAACTCGTAATAGGGAATCCGCATGGCCCGGAGTACATCCCGAGCCAGGATAAACTGAGGTCGTAATTCATCGGGCGTGGCTTTACGAGTGCCCTTGTAATCGGCGTAGTCTTGGTGACGAAAGGTGATTTTACTTTTATCAAAGGCTACCGCCACCAGACCGGGCTCTTGTTCGTTTAATATTTTTAACAGCATATTGGTAAAACCGTAAACTGCATTGGTAATAACCCCCTGACTATTGGTCAACAGGGGAATGGCATGAAAGGCTCTGTGAATGAGACTGTTGCCATCAATGACAATAAGGGTATCTAGGGACAAAATAAGCACCTTCCTTATCTAGCATTCTTAGTATTTTCAGCAGTGCAAGGCAAAATACCTGCAGGATTTGTTAATTTTAATCGAAGGGTCTCAACAGGAAGGAACTGGAGAAAGGACCTCGAATTTATCTAAGCATAGACAATAATATGAGGTGATCACTTGTTTAAAAAATTAGTCGTACTTGTCTCCTTTGTTACCTTACTCTGGTCGCCAGCAGCCTGGGCTGAAGAAGATAAGGCCATGACCAACGCTGCCACTATCGGTGAAGTTTTCGGGTATATCACTAATTATCACTTGAAGCATCCCGACATTGACAAGTTGACCAATGCCGGTATTAAAGGGATGCTGGATCAATTAGAGGATCCCTATACGGTGTACTTTTCGCCAGGAGAACTGGATGAGTTTAGTGAAGAACTAAACGGGGATTTTGAGGGAATTGGTGCGGAATTGGAGATTAAAGAACAACTTCCCCATGTGACTAGGGTTCTTAGTGGTTCACCGGCTGAGCAGGCGGGCCTACAAAGCGGTGATATGATTGTAGCAGTAGATAACAAAGCACTTGCCGGTCAATCGCTAACTCAGGTGATAGAACAGCTGCGCGGTAAAAAAGGGACCAACGTGATGATTACAGTGAGAAGAGCTGGGCAGTCTGACTTCTCTTTGGAAATCATAAGAAGTACGGTGAATATGCCTACAGTCAGCGAGAAACTCCTGGAAGGGCAGATTGGCTATATTGCCGTGGAAAGTTTTGGCATGGAAACCGGTGAGCAATTCGGTAATGCCCTCATTCAATTACAGGAGTCCGGTGCAAAGGCATTAATTATTGATCTCAGGAATAATGGTGGTGGCTATGTAGATGCCGCTTTGGAAATGGCTGGTTATCTACTAGGTAAGGATAAAATGATTTTGCTCACCGAGGATCGGGAAAAATACCAAGAATCTTATACCACCGAGCAAGACTCTTTACTAAAGCCCCTACCGATGGTGGTATTGGTGAATGAGCATAGTGCCAGTGCTTCAGAGATTTTGGCGGGTGCACTACAGGATTATGGCAAGGCAACTTTGGTAGGCAGCAAAACCTACGGTAAGGGAACGGTGCAAGACATTCTTCCCCTGGACAACGGTGGTGCATTAAAGATGACCACAGCCTTTTATTTAACTCCCAAGGGACAACGCATTGACGGTCAGGGTTTACAGCCAGACCGCGCTATTGCCACACCGGAACTGCAACTACTAGCGGCCAAACAAATTCTCCTGTCTGGAACACCGGAAATAACCTATACTTCCGAGAAAACCATCCAGACCCAGGGAGATACCGTTAACCTACCGATAGGGTACCTTAAAGAAAAGGGCCAGCAACTGGTGCCGCTGCGCTTCACCCTGGAATCTTTGGGGTACGAAGTAAAATGGGATGATCAAACCAACAACATTATGGTAAAGGCTAGCAACAACAAAACCTGGCAGCTAGCTAATAACAGCTTAAAGCACCCCTTACGTCAAATGAATGGCTACTTCTATATTGCTGCCGAGGATTTACGCCTGCTGGGGGTAGATCTAAGAATTATTCAGGAATAAGCTATCGGCTCTTAGCCTTTGGCCGATGGTTAAGTCATATTCTCCCCTCTTCCTTGAATATGCTAGAACAGTATCGGCAGAAGGGAGGAGAATTACCTGGATTTTCTAGAACCTTTTTTGCAGCAAGTTACCGTTATGATTGCTGCCTTGGGTTACTGGGGTGTAGGAATTGGTATGGCTATAGAAAGTGCCAATATTCCGTTACCCAGTGAAGTGATACTGCCCTTTGGGGGCTATCTGGTTCATACCGGGCGATTAGATTTTTGGGGTACCGTCATGGCCGGCACGGTGGGGGGGACCCTTGGCTCCATTGGCTCCTACTATCTGGGGATTAAAGGTGGCAGACCATTCTTACATAAATATGGCCGTTATATCGGAATTAGTGAGAGAAAACTAGTGCTGGCTGATTACTGGTTTGCACGGTATGGTGAAGCAACGGTGTTTTTTACCAGACTGCTGCCCATTGTTCGTACTTTTATTTCATTACCGGCGGGTATCGCCCGCATGAATTTTAAAAAGTTTGTTATCTACACCTTTTTAGGTTCTTTACCCTGGAGCATTTTGTTGGTTTATGTTGGTTACGCTCTAGGACAAAATTGGCAGGCTATTAAACCCTGGTTTCATCGGCTGGATTTCTTGGTGGCTGCTCTTTTAGGAATGCTGCTGTTATATTATCTTTGGGGAAAAATAAAGAGAAGAAGATGGAAATAATAAAACCCTCAGGTTAGTAGCCTGGGGGTTTGCTATGGGATATTTTTTTTAAGCTGACGTGAAAACAATGGCCAAGCTAGGATTGTTACTAAAATGATGAGGAGGGTAATTTTCGTAGCCATTCCTTCGGCTTGACTAAAGCTATGCCCCAGGGCGGTGTAAATAACAATTTCCGGCAGTTTGCCAATGGCGGTAGCGATAAAGAAACCCTTGAAGGTCATCTTGCTCAAACCGGCCACATAACTAATAATGCTAGAGGGAATTACCGGAATAAGTCTGGCCATAAAGACCATCCAGGGACCACCTTGGTGACTCATTTGATCAACTTTTGCCATATACGTTTGCTTTAAGCAACGACTTATAAGTCCCCGACCAAAGCCCCTGGCCAGGTAGAAAGCGATGGAGGCTCCCAAAACCGAGCCGGTCATAGTGATGAGAATCCCATACCACAAACCAAAAATAAACCCGTTGGTAGCCGCTAACAAAAATAAAGGCAATGGGGTAAAAAGTGTTTGTAAGACCATTAAAAATAGGCAAACCAGTACAGTCATAGCTCCAAAGGAACGCAAATACTCCGCCAACTGCTCAGGACCGGTAAAAGACACAGCCTGCCAGAGGGGATGATGGTAAAGATCCAAGCTAAAGAACAGGATCAATGCCACAACTATCAAGATAAGGGTAAAAATAAAACCATGTCTTTTCACTATCTAAATCTCCCAATCTAAGGATTGCGGCACAGAAATACTATACCAAAACACCGGAGCTTTGAAAAGAAAAAGGTTATCAAGATAGTATATATTATTAAGATCATTTGTTAAATGTTAGAGAATGTTGGAAAAGATTGCATTGCCTCGGAGGCATTCCTTTTTGGTTTGGCATAACCCATCTATTGCTTATGAAAAAAATGTGACCCCCCAGAAACCCAGGGGGGTCACGAATCGTATCTGGCTATCCCAAACTAAAGATGACGATTAAAAGCATCTTAAATTTTTCTTTAGCCACCAGGCCGTGGGGAATTCCGTTAGGCATAACGATGGCTTCACCTTTCTGGGCAATAAATTTCTCCTGACCAATGGTAATCTCCGCTTCACCGTCTAAAATATACACCATTGCGTCGCCGGGGGAGGAGTGAGCACTGATTTCTTCCCCCTGATCAAAGGCAAAGAGTGTTACACTGACCGGTTTTCCCTGGGATAAAGTGCGGCTGACCACCCGACCTTCTTGATAATCCACCAGAGCCGCAAGTTCCACCACCTTAGCAAAATCAATGTTTTTAATATAATGTTGTCCTGACATAAGATCCCTCCTTATTCTATCACCGCAAAGCCATGATCACGAAAGATCTGCTTAATGGTGTTTAGATCGATTTTCTTCATGCTGGCACCCTTAGGAATGGTCATCACTCGGCCAGCCGTGTTTAGCATAGCGGGATTGGTGATGTCTTTAAAACCAATCTCTTGCATAATGTTGGCTACTTCCGGGTTCTCCTTGACCAGCTCATAGATAGTTTTACGGAAGTCCACACTTTGATGCATGTAATCACCCTTAGATTTTTTTATATTACCATACCCCAAAGCTTAGAAACTATAAGAATTTTTTAAATAGCCGGGAGCAAAAGGGATAGAGGAGAAAGTTTTTTAAAAAAACCAATTAAATTATTTAAATATTCAATAAAAGTAAAAAAATTCCTGGAAAATGACAGCCAATTATCTTATTATCTTAGAAAGGGGGGTGAGAGGAGCGGGGGGAATGAAGAAAAAACTTTTGTGGCTGGTTGGTTTTGCTTTTGTCAGTTTTGCCTTAATGCTAGTAACCAAAGTACCGGCCCTTGGTTTAGACAAAGCTGAATTTTGCGGGCAGTGCCATGCGATGGATGAGCAGGTGGATACCTACTTGCACTCGGCCCATCGATTGGGTGCAACCTGTGGGGATTGTCATATTCCCCATGGCCTGGTGTACGGTGCCACCTATAAGGCCTATACGGGTACCCGTGATGTTGTAGCTGTTCTAACAGATACAACTCCCCAAGAAATTCGTGTAACTAAGCTGGGGCAAGACATCTTACAGGAAAACTGTCTAAGGTGTCATGGGGAATTTTTGGCACAAGTGGGGGATACCAGGAAAAATGACGGGAAGTATTGCTTTGATTGTCACCGGAGTACCCCACACCAGAAATAATGAAAGGGGTGGTTGCCTAATTGATTCCTAAGGAATATCGTAATCTAGCATTCTTTTCACTAATCGTAGTGTTTATTCTAGGTGCAGCAGGATGCTATTTTTTTAATGCACATAATAAGGATCTTGAAGAAAAACCCCTGGGTGAAATCGCAGCTAATGAAGCTGACCCTGCTGTATGGGGTATTTATTATCCCAAACACTATGACAGCTACCTGGAAAATTTTAAAAACACTGCGCAACCCTCTCACTTTGAAACGAAACCCTATATGAAACAAATCTATGCAGGACTAGGTTTTGCAGAAGAGTTTAACGAACCCCGAGGCCACGTTTATACATTGGAGGATATCCGAAAGGTCCATCCTTCACGCTATAAGACCGGGGCTGCTTGCAATACTTGTAAATCAGCTCAAATCCCGGAGTTGATCAATAAATATGGTGAGGAGTACTATCTGAAATCCTTTGAGGAAGTTAACTCTCAATTAAAGCACCCCATCGCCTGTCTCGATTGTCACGATCCTAAAACAATGGATTTGAGAATCAGCAGACCGGCCCTTATTGAAGCCTTTGAGCGGCAAGGTAAGGATATTACCAAGGCGACCAGACAGGAAATGAGGAGCTTGGTATGCGCCCAGTGCCACGTTACCTATTACTTCCAACCAAACACAAAGAAATTAACCTTCCCTTGGGATAAAGGGGTGAAGGCTGACCAAATTTTAGCATATTTTGATGAAAAGAAATTTAGCGAATGGAATCATCCGGATGCGGGCACTGCATTACCGAAAACCAGACATGCTGAATACGAAACATTTATGAACAGTACTCACCAATCGGCAGGCTTAGCCTGTGCGGATTGTCATATGCCCTATGTGAAGCAGGGAAATGTTAAGATTAGCTCCCACAATTGGCAAAGCCCCTTGAACAATATCGAACAAAGCTGCACCGTTTGCCACCGGGAGGGTGTTGACTGGCTCAAGACCCGCGTAAAAGATATTCAGGCTAAAACCAAGGAAGCACAGGACATTGCTGGTGAAGCTGTGGTGCAAGCCATTAATGAGTTAAAGGTGGCAAAGGACACTCCTGGTGTGAATCAAGAGTTACTCCAACAGGCTCAGGAAATGCATCGTAAGGGTCAGTGGTATCTGGATTATGTCATGGTTACCAACGGTTACGGCTTCCATAATCCTACCGAGTCGATTAACAACCTGAGTAAAGCCATTGACTATGCGCATAAATCTGTTCAACTGGCCAGAGAAGCTGTGAAAAAGACTAGTTAACTAGAAGATAACACGGAGTGAATTGATTTGAATGATAAGCAGTTTCACGTAAGACCCGAGGGGAAAGGGATTTTACGATCCCTTTCCTCTATGAAAACGGGTCTTCTTCTTTTACTGTTACTCAGTGCAGTGTCATCCTTGGGCAGCTTAATCCCCCAGGGTGAGCAGGTAAGCTTCTACCGGGCCCACTATGGGGAACTGCTGGGAAACTTTTTACTTTTATTATCCTTTGATAAGCTGTATAGTTCCTGGTGGTTTATCCTGCTTGGTGGAATCTTTGCTTGTAACATCTTACTTTGTTCTATGCAACGAGTAAAAAATGCTAAGGATTTACGAAGTGTGGGATCGGTCTTGCTGCACTTTAGTATTTTGGTTGTATTTGCAGGCTCTTTGTTATCTGGGATGGTAGGTAAAAGCGCCTACATAGAGATTGGTGCAGCGGACACGGCCGATCTGTCCGCCATCGGCTTTCCGGGCTATCACCTGACAGTAAAGGATTTTAAAATTGACTATTATGATACCTGGGAACCCAAACAATATACCAGCTCATTAGGGTTGCTGGATGCTAAGGGTAGCAGAATTGTTGATGAGATCAGTGTTAATCATCCGCTAAAAGCAGAGGGTTTAACGATTTATCAAAATAGCTATGGTTGGCTGACCAAGGGGCGGGTTATGGGTGAAAAAGGAGATCAGTCTTTTGAACTGATTAACGGTGAGGAATTAAAACTGGCCCATGGTTTAACGCTGAAGATTCTTTTTGTACCAGACTTTGATCCGCACAGTGGCAACTTACAATCGAAAACTCCCTTGCCCAACAATCCCCACATAGCCTGTGCCCTGATTAAGGGAGAACAATTAGTAGACGTTCAGATAATCTCTCAGGGAGAGACAAAAAAGATAGAAGATGTAACAGTTGCCTTTGATGGTTATCGCTATTATACCGGTCTGGAAGTGAAAAAGGACCCTGGTGTCAAGGTGGTCTATGGGGGATTTTTTCTAATGCTTTTAGGCTTGGCCTGCCGATACCTAACTCCCCGCAGGGGACAAAAGTAAGTGAGGTGGTGCAATAATTGGAAGCACACTTTAATCTGGCAGCTTATACTTTACTGTATCTTACGGTAATGATAAGTTTAATTTCTTTATGGAAGAATAACCTGCTAATCAAAAAGCTTTCCTTCTGGTTTGCTGCTCTTGCCTTTGCCAGTCTTACTCTGGCTCTTATCCAGAGAAGTATTGCCAGTGGTAGGCTACCTTTTGCCACCATGTATGAATTTACATTTCTTTTTGCTTGGGGGATACTGTTTTTCATCCTGTTATTAAAGATAAAATTTTCTTCTGAGGTATTAACCGCCATTGGAGCCTTATTGGCTATTATCATCATATCCTATGGCAGCACACTGCCCTCGGATATCAGGCCTTTAATGCCCGCATTACAAAGCATCTGGCTTGAGTTTCATGTGGTGACAGCTATCATCGCCTATGGAGCCTTTGGTTTATCCTGTTGCCTAGGCATACTGTACTTAATCAAGGAAAAAGTCGGTAGCAAGGGCTTGGGACAATCCCTGCCTCCTTTAACAAAGCTGGATAGCGTCATGCACTGGTCTGTGGCCATCGGATTTCCCTTTATGACATTGGTACTCATAACTGGCGCTGTCTGGGCTGAGGAGGTTTGGGGCAGGTGGTGGAGTTGGGACCCTAAAGAAACCTGGGCTCTCATTACTTGGTTTATTTATGCAGGGTACCTGCATGCCAGGAAAACCTATGGCTGGCAGGGCAGAACGGCCGCCATTATGGCCATTGTTGGTTTCCTTGTTGTTTTATTTACCTTATTTGGCGTATCTCTGTTGCTGCCGGGGGCGCATAGCTATGTCTAGTGGACTAAAGAAAACAGCCGTTGACAGATTACGTCAACGG
>CAMKDG010000091.1 GCA_946411205.1 uncultured Desulfotomaculum sp. | reverse complement strand
GTTCTTAATCATCCGGGCTAGTTCACGGGTGGTTAATACTGCGTCAACATCCATCATGTCGGGCTTGCCGATTTTTTCACCAGCACTGTTCATTTCGGGACGCTGGCACTCATATTTTTTGGCGGTACAAGGCATGATGGAAACCGAGTAAATTTTCTGAGGATCAATCCCTTTTTGCTTAGCATAATAGGATTTCACAACGGCACCCATCATCTGCTGGGGAGATTTGGCTGAGGACATGTGCTCCAGCAGGTCGGGGTAATAGTATTCGCAGAACTTCACCCAGCCAGGACTACAGGAGGTGAACTGTGGTAGAGGTTTTTTCAATTCACCGCTGACCCGTGCAACCAGCTCAGAGCCTTCCTCCATGATGGTAAGGTCGGCGGTAAAGTTGGTGTCAAAAACTCCATCAAAGCCAAGCTTCTTAAGGGCAGCTACTTGTTTGCCCTCGACTACGCTACCAGCCGGCAAACCAAACTCTTCACCCAGAGCAACCCGGGTAGCTGGGGCAGTCTGCACAACTACGTGGAGATCTTTGTTTTCCAGAGCCTGAAATACTTTTTCTGTGTGATCTACTTCAGTGATGGCTGCAGTGGGGCACCAAAGCGTACACTGACCGCAATTGACGCAGGTGATGTCATCTTTAATAGGCAGTTCATAATACCCCATGACGGTTTGCACCTTTTCGCAGGCCTCAATGCATTGACCACAAAGGATGCATTTCTTGTCATCCCTGGTGATCGAGGGGTTACTAGGATCGATAGGTACCCGTCCTCTGACTTGTACTGGCCAGGAACTGGCAACTTGGTACTGCTGGGGCATCCAGCCCTTGCCTCCAGCCTGGTCAGTGCTGCAGCCGGTAATATTTGCGGCTACGCCTGCCAGACCTGCTCCCCCAAGCATTTTGAGGAAGCCCCGCCTTGATACTGATTGTGGTTTTGCTGAGCGGTTTTCCATTTACTCTCCTCCCTTTGGTGTGTGTATTTTGGGACTAGCAAAAAGTTCTTATCTAAATCATATTAGGGCGACAATAAAAATAGGCCAGGCTTTGTAGAAAAGCTGCCTGACCATCTGATGAAAACCTGCTAGATATTGAGAAAAGATGAACAATCCTATTGCCTAACTATTATTCTTCGAAATATTATAAATTCCTGCAATTAATAAAATAGTAAGAAAAATTTTTCACTTTTTAAAACATAAAATTTTCAAGACAAAGAAAAAACTAATCTCTGGTTTTTGACAAAATAAAAATAGGCTACTACATTAGCAGCCTAAAAGGTTAATTATCTTTGAAAATTTTCAAGGTATCCTTTGAAGATATAAAGGAAAGAAAAGTTTCACCAATAGAAGACAGGGGGTGAAGCTTATTATAGATCAAAGAGAAATTACGAACGATGCTAACATTACTGATTTTACAGGTTTTAACTGTCTTTAATTGGATTTCTTTACTGACAGCTAATCCCGATAGAATGGTTGCACCAAGACCTGCTTCTACAGCACCAATTACGGCCTGAGTGTTTCCCAATTCCATGACGGTTTTCAATGTCTTTAAATCTAAACCCGCCCTGGTTAATGCCGATTCCATGACTTCCCGAGTACCGGAGCCCTTTTCTCTTAAGACAAAGGGAAGCGAGGCCAATTCCTTTAGGGTAAGGTTCTTTTTAACCGCTAAGGGATGGTTAAAGGGCAATACCACAAGCAATTCATCTTGCATAAAGGATTGGGAAATGATGTTTTCCTCTTGCACAGGACCTTCAATAAGTCCAATATCTAATTTTTTTTCCATAATGTGGTCAACAATATGTTGGGTATTGGTGACCTCTAATTGAATCTCTACCTCAGGGTAATCGTGGTTAAACATTCCCATAATTTTGGGTATCACGTTCTCGGCGATAGTGTGACTGGCTCCGAGGGAAAGGTGCCCTTTGACTTCACTAATCATGGTTTGAACATGTTGTTCCGACGTTTCGATTAATTGCAGAATATCCGTTACATAGTTCAAGAGCACTTCCCCAAAACGAGTAAGTTTGAGTTTTTTGTTAGAGCGATCAAAAAGTTTGGCCTTGTAATGCTCTTCTAAAATGTAAATATTATGGTTAATAGAGGGTTGAGAGAGATCCAATAGTTTTGAAGTTTTAGAGAGACTTTCAGTTTCTGCCAGAGTTTTAAAAACTTTTAAGTGCATTAAGTTCATAGACGATCCCCATTTTTACTATTTAGATATAATATGTCCTATTATAGTCAGAAAATATATATTTTTCTGCCTGGCTGCTGACATGACCCGTAAGAAAACATAGCTGACACCATAGACTTAACCTTTATGTATCGTGAGAAGTCTTACCGTTCCGCTAGGTAAAAAAACGAATACTACGTCAGGCAGGAGATTTTCAGTATATAATGAAAGTGCACCTTGAGTCAAAGAGGTTTTTTAAACCTGCAAAGGAAGGAAGCGTGAAAAGCTAAATATGATCAATGAAGATGTCCAAGCATACATCAGAGGGTTGCTACCACCCCGGGATGTTGTTTTTTTGGAGATGGAACAGGAGGCCCGGGAAAAGATTGTTCCCATTGTTGAGCCGGAAGTGGGACATCTGCTCTATTGGTTAGCACTGACTAAAAACAGCTCGCGCATTTTAGAAGTTGGTACCGCCATTGGTTACTCTACCTTGTGGCTGGCTAAGGCAGTGCTGCCCAGAGAAGGCAATATTACCACTATGGAAATAAATGGTCCCCGGGCAGAGGCCGCTAGAAAATATTTTAAGAAAGCCGGCATCCTAGATCAAATAGAGTTAATTTTTGGGGATGCCAGAGAACTGCTTTACAATTTAACAGGGCCATACGATTTTATTTTTTTGGATGCGGCAAAGGGAAAATATGTAGAGTTTTTGGATAAGTGTGTTGAAATGCTAGAGCCAGGTGGGATTTTGGTAGCTGAAGATGTTTTTATGAAGGGTATGGTTATTTCCGGACAAATAGACAAAAGAAGAAATAAAACCGCCGTGGCCCGATTAAGAACCTATTTGCAAATGGTGATGGAACACCCCAAATTGGAGACGGTAATTCTTCCCCTGGGGGATGGAATTGCTATTAGTACAAAGAAATAAGGAAGTTAAGTAAAATATTGCTGATTTGACATACCAGTCCTTGAGGGTTACTCTTAATATATAATATTTATTTTTCGGCGAATAAGTTCGTGTAGAAACTCCAAAGCAAAACATGGTATAATTTTGTTAATTAAGCTATTAGTTCGCCAATTCAAACAAATGTTATGGCATATCATGCTATTATGACCGACTATTATATATTGATTAGTTGACAAAAATTGACTATAATAACCCTTGTACAATGGTTACGTGTGCAAAATTCTTGTTTTGGGATAAGTCTTACCAAGTAATTTCTCTAGTCTATAATAAGCACTATGGTTAGCAGAATTGTAAGCAATTAGAAAGGATTTTTGTATCTTTTCTGCGAGTTCAAATGGGGATTGCAAAAAAAACAAGCCAACATAGTAGCCCTTGCTGGAATGCTCTGGGAAGAGATACTAAAAATTATATTATCAAGGAGGTATGCTACTTGTTACTGACGGTCTTTATTTATTTATCCATCGTGGCATTCATTGGTCTCTCATTGTACAAGGCTTACCAGTATGCCAACATGCCAATGCATGGTCGCTGGGAGCTCTATCCGGTTCCTAAGGAACCAGGGGAAAGAGGACACTACGGCGGTTCCTACTATGAAGATTTAGAGTACTGGAACAAGCCTAGAGAAGTCTCTCATTCCGGAGAGATTATCGACATGTTAAAGGAAATGCTCTTTATTAAGAACCTTTTCGTCAATCAGAAACGCCAGTGGTGGTTGTCCTATGCACTGCATTTGGGGATTTATTTCTTAGGCTTATGGGCTGTTTTATTAGCGGTTGGAGCCATTATGGAACTATCGGGACTGCCTATAACCACTGCTGAAGGTGTTAGCAGCAATGGTTTAGCTTCCTTAATTTACTATGTTACCCTTATTTCTGGTGGAGTTGGCGCTATTTTACTGGGTTTTGGTTCTATCGCTTTATTCTTGAAAAGATCCTTGAACAATACGTTTTCTAAATATACCACTCCACAAGAGTATTTCAACTTATTCTTCCTGTTTGCGGTTGTGGCATCTGGTTTGATCGTTTGGAGCGGTGACCCGGGCTTTAACTATGGTAGAGAAATCTTTAAATCATTATTTACTTTTTCACCCGTTGCTGCAGATGCTGCTTTAACGATTCACATCTTATTGCTGGGAGCTGTTATGATTTACATCCCCCAAACTAAGATGAGTCACTATGTAGGTAAATACTTTGCATTCCACAAGGTTTTGTGGGATAACGACCCCAACATCAGAAATTCCCAAATGGAAGGTGTTATTAAACAGGCCATTAGCTATAAACCTAAAGCCTCCTGGTCTGCACCACACATTAATCCTGCTGCAGGGAAACAGGACAAGAAGTAAAAAGATGATAAGGATAGGAGGTTACTACAAATGGCTGATATCAGACCTCAGGACATAGGCAAACCGTCTGAACAATTATCTAAGATAGAAAACTTAATGTCATTACCAGCTCCCTATGACAAGCCGGGTATGGAACCGGGTTTTAAACCCCTTAAAGATTCCTGGAAAGATGATTATTGCACAACCCTAGATGGATTTGTGGGTAATGAAGCCCTACAAAGACCTAAAACCAAAGAAGAGGAAGAAGCTTTTGTACAAGGCTTTTTGCGGGGTCTGGAGAAACTTTTCTCCAACGAGACCAACAGAAACTATTTACAACCTTTCCTTCTTAGCTTTGAATACTGTGCAAAATGTAACACCTGTTCCGAAGCCTGTCACGTTTATAAGGCCAGCGGTGAGCAGGAGATTTATAGACCCATTTTCCGCTCTGAAGTGCTGCGGAAAATTGCCAAGAAACATATGAAAGGCGATGGCTTTTGGACCAGATTTAATGGTGGCGATATTGATATCAATGTTGAAACCATTCTGCGTCTGGGTGAATTAGCTTACCGCTGCAATCTTTGCCGTCGCTGTGCCCAAACCTGTCCGCTGGGTTTAGACAATGGCCTATTGGCAAGGGAAATCAGAAAGATATTTAGTATGGAACTAGGCATTGCTCCCAAACCGCTGCATGAAAAGGGATCTATGCTGCAGCTAAAAACTGGTTCCAGTACCGGTATTACCAAAGAAGCTTTCTTAGATATGATGGAATTCATGGAAGAAGACCTCTATGAAAGAACCGGTAAAAAATATAAGGTTCCCATCGATAAAAAGGGCGCAGATATTCTCTTAACTCACAACGCTGGTGAATTTATGGCTTGGCCGGAAAATCCTGCAGCCTTTACCATTCTTTTTGAAGAAGCTGGCTTAAATTGGACCCTAAGCAGCGAGATGATCGGTTATGACAACGTAAACTACGGCTTATTTTATGATGACGCTCAAACCAGAAAAATTGGTCTGCAGCAAGTAAAGGCCGCTAAGGATCTAGGCGTAAGAAGAATTGTTGTTGCTGAGTGTGGACACGCCCACAAGGCAGCTATGGTTTCCATCGACCGGGCCATGGTAGGAGAAGACAACATTCCCCGGGAAAGCTTCTTGCCCTTGCTGTTAGATGTGATGAAGAAGGGTGCCTATAAACTAGATCCTATGAGAAACAATTTTCCGATTACCTTGCACGATCCCTGTAACGTGGCCAGAATGATGGGTGTTATTCAACCCCAACGTGACATTATTAAAATGGTTGCTCCACAATTTAGGGAAATGTACCCCCACGGTGCTAAAAACTTCTGCTGTGGTGGTGGTAGTGGATTTGCCATCATGAACTCCTTTAATTTCCCTGATTTTAGAAATAAAGTATCCAGCCGGATGAAATTCAAGCAAATCCTAGAGGCCTTCCAGGGTGTTATGGAAGATGACGCTCCAAAATATGTCTGTGCGCCTTGCTCCAACTGCAAGGGTGCCATTCGGGATATTCTGGAGTACTATCAAGCCACTGCTAAATTCAATGTTCATTATGGTGGCTTAGTTGAACTAGTGGTTAATGCTATGGTACAGTTCGACAAACCCTTCTTGGAATTCCTTGACGAAGAAGAGTGGATCGCTGAACACGTTAATAAATAAATTAATCAGTTATACTACATCCCGGTCTAAATGGCCGGGATTTTTTCTTTATTGAAGTACCTGTCCAGGAGTTTCAACCAAGGAAGCCATATCGTGTGAAAGCATCAACAAAGATTGGGCGAAATCCATCAATGGTGCTGCTGCTTCCTGGCCAAAGGACCGCATGATGTAAGGGGTAGCAAAGAGAAAAGTATCGGCTAAGCGGATCATTAACATGCTGCTGGCAATTAATTCACCGTCATCCAAAGCAATTATAATGGTTTCGGTTAATTCGTCGACAGCCTTTAAATAGCGTTGGTGATCCTCAGTATGGTTCATGGCCAGAGTAGTATTGTCTATCACCGTAAATGCCTGTAAGAAATACAGTAGGTAATCATAAAATATCATTTCACCAGTTGCATTATAACGAACACCTGCATGGGCCCGGGAGCCATATTGATTTAGGGCTTGAGCTATCTTATAATAGGCAATTCTATTTTCCTTTGTATCTAATATTTTTAGGGCTTGGGCGTATTCTACGCTAGCTTGGATCTGTTGATTGGCCTGCTGAGTTAGTTCATCAAAGGGGTTGGTGCCTTGACAAGAGGTACAGGAAGAAGTGGCATTTGATGAGCAATGTGACTGAGACGGTAATAAATTAGATTCTTTACGATAGGTTCTGGTGGCTTCAAGTTTTAGGCTATGCTCCATTTCCTCTGGAGAACTTAAAAACGTAGTGATTCTTTTGTTTAGATTCTGATAGGCTTGATAAAAGTGATTAAGAATTAATTCTTCTAATTTTTTGTGAGCAATATGGTTGGAGGAAATACGATTCGTCTTTTTCGTGAAAGAGCTCACAGAATCGATCATGGGCTACTACCTCCTCAATCAAAGCTACTAGCCACCTCAAACGGGTCGCTTTTTATAGAACTAACGAAGTAACGTACTTACAAAAAGTTACTATATTATTGTGTAAATTAAATAAATTTAGAAAATTATTGCAAATGACAATTGATTACTATAAACTGGAATCAACTATTTAATAATTTCGCTATAATTTAAAGTAATGGTAACATGTGCCAGCCTAAATTTCAATAAAAATATCACAAATATTCGGCTAATATTTTAGTTGGCATAATTTTATTACATAATCCTAACCACCTAAGGTAATATCTTGTTTCTCGTACCAGGTAAGGGCATCGTAAAAGTGCTGTGCGTGAAAATCAGGCCATAATTCATCCACAACATAAAAATCAGCATAAATAGATTGTACAGGTAAAAAACCGCTTAGTCGTCTGCGCCCCCCCCAACGAATAATTAAATCAATTCGCGAGATATCCTGAGAGGCAATCGAATGGAGACCGTGTTGAAGATCCCATTTCCACCCGTAATTAACTAGGAAGTTTATTTTAATAAGATCTTTACCAAAGATCTGTCTGGTGGTAAAAGGTTTCAATTCCTCCGGAAATTGGGGTGATTTATCGTTGCCAATAACCAATAGTGAGGCATCACGGTTAGCCAGCTTGTTGACTGCATTCACACAGGCCATTTGAAAGGCTACCTTTTGCGGTGCCGGCCTCTTGGTATTATCTTGTGTAAAACCATAAAATGTTACCTCTGGTATCCCCAACTCTAAACACAGCTCGTACAGAGCGAAGCCGGGATCTATGCCGTGGGTGTAGCCTGCTTCCTTAGCAAGCCCTTGCTGTTGCGCCCATCTGCGATTGCCGTCTGGAATAATACCGATATGCTTGGGAAGACGCTTATATTTTACTGACATGGCTCACCTCAAGAGTCAAATAAGTGCAATATAAGGTAATATTTGCAATAGTAGTAAAAAATATACTTCCGGCAGAATAACTATTGAAAAACTTAGTAAATGGGAGCTTTGGGGCCTTATTAGCTATGTAGCAATTTTTGGATATCCGCATCCTCCAGTACACGCACCACAGATATACCTATTTCATCTTTTAAGGAAATTTCCTTTTGTAAAGGCAAGGGTCTATGGTGTTGATCAAATAATACTCGAACCTTGGGGAAACGTGAAAAGCCCTTCGGTGTGTTCACTACCACGGCAACTTGATTGTTATTTAGTTCCACCAATGAACCTGAGGGATAGGCGGCAATATTGTGTAAAAAAGCTTTTGTGATAGGGTCTTTAAATAGATAGTTACCAGTGGCTGCACACATTTCATAAGCTTCATGAGACGGAAATGCTTTACGGTAAATGCGGTTTGCCGTTAACGCATCGAACTTATCGGCTATGGCGACAATCTGGGCCAACTCATGAAAATTTTTGCCACTGATGCCTAAGGGATAACCTGTGCCATCATAACTTTCGTGATGTTGCAGAGCAATTAACGCGTGTTCTTCACCTAAATCCTTAGACTGGATAATTAGCTCAAAGCCGTAAATGGTATGTTTTTGCATAATGGTATATTCGTCTGGGGTAAGGCGGGCGGGTTTATTTAAAATGGGTTCTGGTATTTTTACCTTACCTAAATCGTGCAGTAAAGCCCCGACTCCAAGTAATTGCAGGTATTCTCTGGGATAGCCCAGGGTAATGCCGGTCATTAGAGATAATACGCAAACATTAACGGAATGGACAAAGGTATAATCGTCCTGCGTCCGAAGATCCACTAAATTTACCATGAGGGATTTGTTGCCTAAAAGGCTATCTGTAAAGCCACCCACGGTACCATATAAAGCGGAGGGATCAATTACTAGTTTTCCGGATTCTTTCGTTTGCAATAAAATGTTTTTTACTTGCTGAATGGCTGCCACTTTGGTCTCTGTACTAATAGTCTCATCTACATCGATTTCACCTAAGATATTATTCTCAATAGATATCATAGGAATCCCCGTCTTTAATAGCCGCTGGATATATCTACTGGTAAGAACCACACCTTTTTTCAGGAAGATTTCTCCCATGCTACTATAAACGGTATCGCCTACGATCATGCCAGGTTGTAATAACGATACGTTGATCTCTTGCAACAGCAAAACCTCCAATCAAGCCGAAATACTACGTTCAAATTTCCATGAGCATTTAAAAAATCCTTTCTGCTTTGGCTAAACAATGAACATTGTGTCCAAAAGGTAATATTAAAGTAATGTAATAGTAATGTTAATAACTTTTTGAGGTTTAAGAAATATTTTTGCAGGCAGAGCAATATACCTGAAGTAAACACAGCATTAAATGGATCTAAGAAATTTCTAACACTATAAGACTGAATATTCTAATAATCTAATTGAGGGGGTGGTTAAGTTGGGACTCTTTAATTAGGTAGGAGCACAAACGAGTTCTTAGGAGGGATAGTATGATTCATTCAGATACCAATGCCTCTGTGGCCGGTAAGGTACCCATGTTGAAAAACGAAGATTGGTGGGCCGTCTGGTTAGGTTTATTTATCTTCATATTGGGCCTCGGTCCGATCTTTGGCGTCGACCTACTTGGTTGGGTGGTTAAATCTGGCACCTGGACCGATCTTTCAAAGGCAATAGCTCCAATTTCCAAGGGTTACAAAGGAATGTCAGGATTTACATCTTTATTTTTGACTTATTTATTTTTATTAGTGATAACCACCATTGGCGCCAGAGTTATGGGAGCCAATGCCAAGAGATTTGCTGTGGGCTTTAGTATAATTTTTGCCATTACCTATCTTTGTGTTGTCCTGGGAGACAATGCTTATATCGCTGCAACTCCAGACAAACAGGCCAATCTAGGTATTGCCTGGTCCTTAGGACTTGGTGAAATGGGTTTTATTTTAGCGATGATTGTTGGGCTAGTCATTGGTAATTTTATGCCTGGGGTAGCGAAATACTTAGAAGAAGCTGCCAAACCGGAGTGGTTTATCAAGACCGGTATTGTTATTTTGGGTGCTGCGGTGGGAATTAAAACTCTGGGGGCCATGGGTTTGGCTACCACAGTGATTGTCCGGGGACTTTGTGCTGTGGTGGAAGCCTATTTAATTTATTGGCCGGTGGTTTACTTTATCTCCCGGAAGTACTTTAAATTTACTCCCGAATGGGCTGCTCCCCTGGCATCCGGTATTTCTATCTGTGGTGTCTCTGCTGCCATAGCCACCGGGGGTGCGATTCGTTCTCGCCCCATTGTACCGGTGATTCTTTCAGCTGTGATTATTGTTTTTGTGGCCGTTGAAATGTTGATATTACCTTGGTTTGCTCAGACTTTTTTATACCAAGAACCGATGGTAGCCGGTGCTTGGATGGGATTGGCGGTAAAAAGTGACGGTGGAGCCGTGGCTAGCGGTGCTATTACCGACTCCATGATTCGAGCGAAAGCCCTGAAAGAAACAGGCGTTCAATATGAAGAGGGTTGGATGCTAATGGCTGCCACGACGACGAAGGTATTTATTGATGTATTCATTGGTGTGTGGGCCTTTATTTTAGCCATCCTTTGGTCCATGTTTAACCTAAATCAAAAGGGAGGCGGTGGTTCCTCTGCGAAAGGGGAAGTATCTGCCCGGGAAATATGGGATAGATTCCCTAAATTTGTAATTGGCTTTGCTTTTACCTTTTTATTGTTATTGCTCTGGGGTATTGCAGACCCGCAAATTATTAAAGGTGCTAAAGTGGGTACCGATGAAGCCAATGGTTTAAGAACCATTTTATTTGCTCTGTGCTTTTTCTCCATTGGCCTGATTACTAATGTTCGTAAGCTATGGAATGCGGGTATGGGCCGCATTGTAGCGGTATATACCGTCTGTCTGTTTGCTTTTATTATCTGGGTAGGTCTCTTTATATCCTGGCTCTTCTACCATGGCATCATGCCACCCATTGTTGGGGGGTAAGAACTGAGGGGTTAAAGAGCAGTAAGGGAGGTTGAAATTATGGCGGAAGTAAAGATTCGGGAAGCCGATCAGCTGGCAAGGCAAGTTCAACTAGACAGTCCTGAAGAGGAGTGGTTTGAATTACAGCCTATTGAAAAAAAGCTAATTCGTTATTCATTAATCCTGGGGATCGGATTGCTGATTGTCTTTATCGGTATTTTTAAACCCTTTTAATTCTGACGTAAATATTAAAAAACCTACAGTTTACCACAAACTGTGGGTTTTTTATTGTATAGATACAAAATATATGTTAAGTAATTGTATAAGAAGTACAATGGTAAATAGAGGACAATTTACCTTACGTGGCGAATGCCTAAAAGGAAATATTTAACATTTTATTTTAAAAGTGAAAGTGAGTTTTCTATGACAAATTTCATTAAGCAAGAGGAAGCTTATTTATTTCACGAAGGCACCCATTTTCAAAGCTACCGGATGCTGGGAGCTCATCCAGAAGCAGCGGGGGTACGGTTTTGTGTCTGGGCGCCAAAGGCGAAAGAGGTTCGGGTAGTAGGGGATTTTAACCACTGGCAGGGTGAAGGGCATGTCATGGAAAAAATTAACCAGTCCGGTCTCTGGATACTTTTTATTCCAGAACTAAAGGAACTGGCTTTATACAAATACGAGATCCACACAGAGCATGGTGAGGTATTCCATAAATCAGATCCCTATGCCTTTTATTCTGAAAAAAGACCCCGCACAGCCTCTCAGGTGTATGACTTGTCAGGTTATCAGTGGCAGGATCAGGCATATCAGGAAGCAAGGCAGAGAAAGTCTGCCTATAGTTGTCCAATGGTAATTTATGAGGTGCATCTAGGTTCCTGGCGTACCAAAGGGGGTGGTTTTCTAACCTACCGAGAGTTGGCTGATCAACTGGTAGATTATGTAGCAGAGATGGGCTATACCCATGTGGAGTTGCTGCCGGTGATGGAACATCCCTTGGATGGCTCCTGGGGTTATCAAATAACCGGCTATTATTCGGTAACCAGCCGCTACGGGACACCCCAAGACTTGATGTATCTGGTGGATCGTTTTCACCAAAGAAATATCGGGGTAATTTTAGATTGGGTACCGGCTCATTTTTGCCGCGACAGTCACGGCTTAAGGCAGTTTGATGGGAGCGCCCTTTATGAATCGACAAACCCACTCTTGGCCGAGAACTGGCAGTGGGGTACCGTCAATTTTGATTACAGTAAGCCCGAGGTGCAAAGCTTTCTCATTTCCAACGCTCTATTTTGGTTTGATTATTTTCATGTGGACGGTTTGAGGATAGATGCTGTTGCCTTTATGCTTTATTTGGATTTTGGCAAACAGCCAGGGCAGTGGCTGCCCAATCAATACGGGGGCAGAGAAAATTTGGCGGCTGTGGCTTTTATGAAGAAGTTAAATGAAACCGTCTTTCAATATTTTCCGGATGCTTTAATGATGGCTGAAGAATCCACTGCCTGGCCCTTGGTCACGAAACCTACCTATTTGGGAGGGTTAGGTTATAACTTTAAATGGAATATGGGCTGGATGAATGATTTGCTACGCTACTTAGCCATGGACCCGATACACCGTAAATGGCATCATCATTTGTTGACCTTTTCTTTTATGTATGCTTTCTCAGAGAACTATGTTTTACCCTTATCGCACGATGAGGTAGTACATGGTAAAAAATCGCTATTAGATAAGATGCCTGGGGATTATTGGCAAAAGTTTGCTAACTTGCGTGCGCTTTACGGTTATATGATGGCTCACCCGGGTAAGAAATTGCTCTTTATGGGTGGGGAATTTGGTCAGTATATTGAGTGGAACGAGCAACAAAGCTTGGATTGGCACCTGTTGGACTATGAGATGCATCATAGGCTGCAGGAATATGTGAGGGATTTGAACCATTTTTATCGGGCCGAGAACTGTCTGTGGGAAATGGATCATCAGGAGACTGGCTTCCAATGGATTGATCCCCATGATTACAGCCAAAGCATTGTTACCTTTATGCGCAAAGCCAACAATCAGGAGTTTATTATTTGCATTGCTAATTTTACGCCGGTGGTGAGGGAAAATTATTGCCTTGGCGTACCTTGCCCGGGCGAATATTATGAGGTTTTTAACAGTGATAACCAGATCTATGGTGGTTCTGGCCAAACCAATGGTCAACTGGTAGCTCAAGTAAGAGCTTGGCATAATCAGCCTTATTTGCTTGAACTGCGGTTGCCACCCTTAGCAGTAGTTTTTGTAAAGGCGGTCAATACATCAATACAACCTATCTAACCAATTCTTTTACAGGGGAGGGATGACCATGAATAAAGAATGTGTGGCTATGTTGCTGGCTGGTGGACAGGGTACCAGACTTGGGGTACTAACCAAAAAATTGGCTAAACCGGCTGTTCCCTTCGGCGGGAAGTATCGGATTATTGATTTTACGTTAAGTAATTGCAATAACTCAGGCTTTGATACAGTAGGGGTACTGACCCAATACCAACCCCTGGCTCTCAATTCATATATTGGCATTGGCAGTCACTGGGACTTGGATCGAAAAGATGGTGGAGTGACTGTTTTACCTCCCTTTGTTAAGGAATTGGGCGGAGAGTGGTACAAAGGGACTGCCAATGCTATCTATCAAAATATCGAATTTGTTGATCAATACAATCCGAAGTATTTATTGGTGCTTTCTGGGGATCACATTTATAAGATGGATTACTCTCTAATGCTGGATTTCCATAAGGAAAAGCAGGCTGATGCTACCATTGCGGTGATCCAGGTTCCCTGGGAGGAGGCCCATGGTTTTGGCATTATGAACACAGCGCCAAACGCTAAAATCATAGAGTTTGAAGAAAAACCTGCCACGCCGAAAAGCAATCTTGCCTCCATGGGAGTGTATATTTTTAACTGGGATTTATTAAAAAACTATCTGGAAGAGGATGAGCAAAACCCTCGTTCCAGCAATGACTTTGGTAAAAATATTATTCCCATGATGCTAGGGG
>CAMKDG010000090.1 GCA_946411205.1 uncultured Desulfotomaculum sp. | reverse complement strand
CGTTAGGGTGTGGAGGTTCAAGTCCTCTTTGCCGCACCATTTTATTTTTATAAGCAAAAGAAAAAACGCTCATGTATGAGCGTTTTTTTGGCATATTGCAAGTTATAAACGATTCCAACAGGTATACGGAAAACTACGCTTCTACCGCTTGTTTGTGACCTGTAGGCTATGCCCTATTTCAGAACCTATACGGGTCTAATCAGGCGAATACAATGCATGTAATTAATTCCCAAATATAGGGGGTTTGAAAATGCTAAGAAAAACAAAGGGATTTATTGCCGGTGTAGCTGTTACTTTCGTTTTTACAATGATGGTGAGTGTTACAACCTACGTTCCGATGCCTACTATTGCAAAAGCTTTTATGGATGAACCAAGTCAACTGGCAGACTTAGGTTTAGAGACGCATTATTCTCCGCTCTCCGATATCAATAACCATCGGATCATTGAAAAAAAGCTTGATAAAAACAAAATTGAGAATAATGGCATGCTGTTCGAGAAAACAACAGGCTATGAAAAGACAGTAGCTACGCATGATTTTTCTAAGCTTTTGATTGATGAAAAGGGAAATTACCTTACCGCAGGACAAGTAGAACAAGCTGGCGGCTATCAGGATATTGGTATTGTTAAATACGACAGCAACGGTAACGAAATAAACAGACAGACCTACGGCGGCAGTGATTTTGATACAGTACACGAAGCTAAATATAACCCTAAGATGGGTCTTGTCATCGCCGGAATCAGCCAATC
Organism: uncultured Desulfotomaculum sp.; assembly: GCA_946411205.1. Taxonomy (GTDB): domain Bacteria; phylum Bacillota; class Desulfotomaculia; order Desulfotomaculales; family Desulfotomaculaceae; genus Desulfotomaculum. The sequence goes on along the minus strand of CAMKDG010000090.1, from coordinate 13,366 downwards.
TAAAGATGGCGATTTTGCCAATGACTTCAATTCACCTTTTGTTGCCTGTATAGATGCGCAAACGTTAAAAATTAAGTGGGTCTATCCTGTTCAAATTGCCGACTCTGTTTATCATGTTACGGATAATGCAGTATTTGTGGTTCACAATGAAAGTGAATGCTATAGCGGTACCGGATATAGTAAACCATCCCTCGTAAAATTAAATAATCAGGGACTAAAGGTTTGGCAAACAGACCCACTTGAACAACGGATACATAGTATTGCTGAGCTTAATGACGGTAGAATTATTGTTGTCCAAACTTTCATTAACAACGGTGGAGAAATAACCTGTTATAGTAAAAACGGAGAAAAGCTTTCTAAAATGAATGCGGCTAGCTATGGCGATATAACTCCAACAGCTGATGGCGGATTTATGATCGTATCCGTGCGTAATAAAAAAACCGTTCCCCAACCTATGTATATTTCCTCTATTTGGTATGATACAGAAACCGTCGTAACCAAATACGATCATCTTTTCAATTTAGAATGGCGTAAAACCTATGATAGCATTAAAAATGCTGTTGGCATGGATAAAGTTATCCCCCAAAGTGACGGGAGTATCATTATTGATGTTAAGTAAAAGGCTAGGCTGAAACTACCGTTTCAGCCTAGCCTTTTGAAATAGTATTGGCTATTTTTGCTTTGGTTACTGCCAACTGTTTTTAAACTTTACTCTACGTATTTCTCACCAGATCTAACTTTAGCGTTAATTACTCCTACCAGGAACATCGTGGAGAAAACATGATACAACTCACCCACTACCCCTTCCACCGAACCCTCTTTGTGGGCTAAGGGTTGTTTTAGTACAATTTCAAAATGATATCTCTCTTCCATCTGTCGGATAAAATCTTTAATTAACCTTTCTCTTGTTTCGCTATCCGCTAGTTCATGCCAAAGCTGCTCGGAAGTAACCTCACATTGTAGAATCTCCTTGGCCAAAAGAAGAAAGTCCTCACGAAACTTATAAAAGGTGGGTTTACTGATGCCGTCTATCTTCACTTTTACATTCAACCTCCTGTTTTCAGTGCTCATCTATATTATAAGTTTGAACAGGAAGTTTTTTCAAGTCAAACAAAACACTCTGACTTTAAAGCCAACTACTTTTTGAATTTCAATTACAAATTAATACAAACCGATCTTATCTTCGGTCAGGCTGATCATAATATTCTTCTTCTGGCTGTAATAGTCTAACATCATCAAATGAGTTTCCCGGCCAATGCCAGATTTTTTATAACCACCAAAGGGGGTATGGGCCGGCAGGTTGTTATAATTGTTCACCCACATGCGGCCTGTTTCGACTGCCCGAGCAACCCGTAAGGCCCGATTGATATCCTTCGTCCAAACAGCACCGCCTAAGCCATATTCACTGGCATTAGCCATTTTAATAACCTCTGCCTCTTCCTTGAACTTCAGGAAACAAACAACTGGCCCGAAAATCTCTTCCTGGGCAACTCGCATGTTGTTATCCACATCAGCTAAAATGGTTGGCTGCATAAAGCATCCTTTATCTAAGTTATTATTGGTAATGCGGACCCCACCACAGGCCAGTCTTGCGCCCTCTTTTTGGCCCATTTCAACACGGGCTAGAATTTTTTGCAGTTGGTTTTCGTTGATTTGTGATCCCATTATAGTATCCTTTTCCCAAGGCAAACCGACCTTCACCTTTTCAAAGGCACTGATACACTGGGCAAGAAATTCATCGTAAATATCCTCATGCACAAAGACCCGAGAGCCCGCGCAGCAGACTTGGCCTTGATTAAAAAGAATACCCATTTGTACCCCTTCAATAGCTTTTTCCCAAGGACAATCGGGGAAATAAATATTAGCGGATTTTCCACCCAGTTCCAGGGTTGCAGGAATAAGCTTTTTGGCCGCAGCATCGGCGATTGTGTAACCAACATCAGTAGAGCCGGTAAAAGCTAATTTGCTAAAGCCAGGGTGCTCCAGCATATAATTTCCGGTGGTAGAACCACCACCGGTTAAAATATTTACTACTCCCGGCGGTAACACTTCGTTGAGCAATTTCCCTAGTTCTAAAAGGCTTAAAGGAGTCGTGGAGGAAGGCTTAATCACTACGGTACAACCAGCTGCCAAGGCTGGAGCTATTTTTCAAGCGGCCATCAGCAGAGGGAAGTTCCAGGGAATAATTTGTCCTACCACCCCGAGGGGTTCACTTAAAGTGATGCTCATCGTATCCTTGTCGATCATTGTTGCCTGTCCTTCTATTGCTCTAATAGCTCCGGCAAAATAACGAAAATGATCGGAACTTAAGGGTACATCAATATTGAGGGTCTCGCGGATGGGTTTCCCATTATCCAACGTTTCTACCATAGCTAGTTTTTCAGCATTAGCATCGATTAAGTCAGCTATTTTTAGTAAAAGTTGTGATTTATCCTGTGGTTTAACATCTTTCCATGTTTCATATGCTCTCCAAGCAGCGTTAACAGCTAAATCAACATCTGTTTTACTGGCATTGGCACAGGTAGCTAAAAGTTCTCCGGTGGCAGGACAATGGGTTTCAAATGTCTTTCCCTCCTGGGCTTCTACCCACTGGCCATTGATAAGTAACTGATATCTGTTGTCTAGAGGTCTTTCCATATACGATCATCCTCCTTTAAAGTTTGAACTTTTTTAAGTTCTATCCATTAACTTATCGCAACTTCTATGCCAATGTAGTTATACCGTTAAACATTGCGTAAACCATTGATTTTAAAGGAGATCAAGGAAGAAAGTAAGGCCTGTTAATATTCTGCAAGTACGCTAAATATCCGCCTCTGTAACCCATTTGTCAGAATATACTAACATCAATGTTACATAGGGTTAACATTTGCGCTATAATTAAAGGAGGAAAAGGAAAAAGGAGGGAGACTTTCTATGAAAATAGAATGTCAGGAAAACCGGGACAATCTTCAAGGAACATGGCAGGATTTTATGAAAAACCTCAATTTTAATGCCAATGTACTTCGCCAAGAGATAGCCGCTTCCTGGCAGCGATCATTAAAAGCTGGCATTAACCCTTATCTCACTGTCGCGTCTCCCGCAGAACCTGTCAGACAAGAATTGCAAAATTTGCTATCCTCCCGACGGGAATTGATTGAAGTCGCTCGTCCGGTCATCAACAGCGTGTTTTATTCCATTAATTACAGTGACTTAATCATCATGTTAGCTGATGAAGAAGGAAATATCTTAGAGGTGACAGGTGACAAAAGCCTTCTGGAACACGCTAGCAAAATACACTTAGTTAAAGGGAGTAATTGGTCTGAAAAAATTGCCGGCACCAATGGATTGGGTACTGCTTTGCATATGAAAAGACCTATCCAAATCTTGGGAGCGGAACATTTCCGTTGCCTATATCATAATTGGTGTTGTTCGGCAGCGCCCATTTACAACAATCATGGCAAGATTATCGGCGGGATACAAATATCGGAACATCCGAACGCCTCTTGTAATCGCTCACTGGGAATCGTTGTCGCCAGTGCCGAGGCTATTTCCAACCGACTAAAATTAAATGCCATGGTGCGATACAACAATAATTTTCTAAATATTTTTAGTGAAGTTTTACATTCAGTAAAAGATCCTGGCAAAAATAATTCTGCTGCCAGTAAAAATACACCGTCCTATACCTTTAAGGATATTATTGGAAAAAGCACTGTTATAAAAGAGGCTCTCAAGCTGGCTTCTATTGCTGCGGAAAGTAACAGCCATGTCTTAATTCATGGGGAAAGTGGTACCGGTAAAGAAGTATTTGCCCAGGCTATTCACAACCAGAGTTTCCGTCGCTCTGGCCCTTTTGTGGCCATCAACTGTGGAGCTATTCCCAGAGAATTAATTGAAAGCGAACTTTTTGGCTATGACGAGGGAACCTTTACCGGGTCCCTGCGCGGTGGTAAAAAAGGTAAATTTGAATTAGCCTCCGGAGGCACTATTTTCTTAGATGAAATTGGTGAGATGCCTTTGGAACAACAGGTAATGCTGTTGCGAGTGCTCCAAAATAAAAGCTTTATGCGATTAGGTGGAAATAAACTAATTAATGCCGATGTGAGGATTATCTGCGCCACAAACAAAAATTTACACCAGGAAGTTAACAGGGGAAATTTCCGTCAGGATCTTTTCTACCGCTTGAATGTGTTAGAAATCCCCCTGCCTCCTTTACGTCAAAGACAAGAAGACATTGCTCTGCTGTTTAACCATCTCTTGAGCCAAATCTGCCAACAAGAAAATGTAGCACCTCCTATTGTTGATCCCCAGGTTATGGATATTCTAGAAGGCTACGCTTGGCCCGGCAATGTTCGGGAATTACAAAATATTATTGAAAAAATGCTTAGTTTATCAAATAGAAAGCATCTCCAGGTTCACCAACTACCTGCGGAAATTTTTGCGCGCCAAACCAGCCCCGATACAGCTTCTGCCAATTCTTCCAAAGAGCAAATTAATCTTGGGAAACTTCGTAATGACATTAAAAACAAACAGTATCGGGATGAAAAAGAAGAAATAGTCACCCTGCTATATGAAAAGCAAGGTAACATCAGCCAAGTCGCGCGGGAACTCAATACCTCCCGGCAATCAGTTTATCGTAAACTGAAAAAAATGGGTGTACAGTATTAAATAAAATCGGCAAATGGCAAATAAAAAACCGGCCCTTGGGCCGGCCGGACTACCATTTCGTTATTTCAGGGCATTTCATCTTTAGTAAATTAAAAGAAAAGGGTGCAAAATATTTTTCTTCGTTTGTGCATTTGTCATTAAGGCAGACTAATGCAGGTATGGCTTCCGCATGGCAAACTGCTACATCATCCTTAACATCAATACTGACTAGGGTTTCCACAAGAGTTTCACCACAAACAGGACATTGTTTAATAAATTGAGGCATTACAGCATCCCCTCCAACTGTTTATGTAGGATTCCAGGGAAACGGAAGATAACTGAATATTTAGTTAGGTTGATTCTGCTTTAAATTATACTCCTAATCCCTAGCAAATTCAATATTGGAATGTCATATTCAATCATTATTATGTCATATTAAAGATCCCTGTCCGGATTAGACAGGGATCCTTGGGTAGGCAACCTCATACCTTTCCCCGGGTATCGGTTTTTCCAGTGGTTTTGTTGATACCTTTGCCCGTTAACTTTTCCGCGCATCCCACAAGCGACGGGTAGGAATTTTTTTTATCATATCCGCTATTTTCCCAGAGTATGTCGACCAATGATTGTCAATTGCTAGTGAAGTAGTTTATCGGCAAATTCATTAATACTTGGATAGTAATCTAATTCCTTTACTCTAAAAATACTTTTATGCTTAGACAGTAATGTTTCCAGTTGATATCCCACCGCACTATCGATCACCACTACCCTACACAATTTTTTGTTTTGGGTTATGGCCTTACGAAACATCCAGTTAGATCGAAAATCGGTAGCTGGAAAGGAATAGCCAATTACAATGATCTCCGCTGCTTGCTCCAGCCTTTGTTTTGCCTCTTGCCACAGATTGGGTATAAAGGGTATCGATTGATAATTCTTTATCAGGGTGGGTGGAATAATCACTCTGCTTAATCGCTGACAGCAATGTTCCGTGGCGCATTTTATTAAATTCGTCATGCCGTTGATAATCATACTATGACCCTTAGCATCACTATGATCATAGCTATAAAGCTGCCCGCACCGGGGGCAAAATAACCAATTTAATGAACCGTGCAGTTTATAAAGATGAACATTAGATGGAGAAAACTTCGTTCTCTCCTTTTTCTCTCTTCGGATTATTTCTTGGCAAGGGATGCCGTAACCATCCCGGATATGCCAATAAGCTTTGGCATCTTTTACATTACTTAGGGCATAGTCCATCAGTAGCTCATAATTAAAGGAGATAATCGTGTCTCCAGGTTGAAGAGAGTTAGCAATGGCACGGTGATGCGGACACGGCTCTCCGTATAGAATCTTGTCAAAGGTTAATGCCATTAATAATAGATACTCCTGGTACGCTTGGAGCAATCTATCCCGACCTGGCAGATCCTCTTCTATTTCGATAGTAAGTAGGGTTAGCACCTCTTCCATATCCAGGTTTGATTGGCCAATTTGCTCCTTTGATATCCCCCATAATTTTTCAATAAAATGAAAAATATGCTCATATTGAATTTTCTCATCTGCAAAATGACGATCCTTAATTTGATGTATATTAATAAGACGCATGGCCTTTTGGAAAAAATTTTTGGCTACCGGACTGGTTTCCTTTAAATAAGACCCTTTATAGGATGCTGCTGCACCTGCTCCTAAAATATATACCTTAGACACTTATTTCCTCCCAATTTAGTTTTCCTATGCTTAGTATGATTCTGACAAAAAAAAATAACCCTCGCGGGGTTATCTAGAGATTTATAGAAGCAGTGCCCGAACAAATTGAGCTATTAAATATAGGCCCGTTAAGATCAAAATGCCTTTCCCAAAGGCTTTGGCCGCCGGAGAATCTGTGTCCTCTAACCAAGCCAAGGTTTCTTCAAGAATAGAAGGCTGAATGGTTTTTAGCTCTTGGGAGCTTGTTAATTGATGTATTGGCAAATTCAAACCTGCACCGTTCATCTATCACCACCTCCGAACGTTTGTTTTGATTTATTGTATTCCAAACGTTTGTTCTTGTCAATGCTAAAATAAAAAGATCCCGTCAATAAATGACAGAATCTTTTTACTAACTAATGCTTACCGTTAACCTGATACGGAATAATCCGTTTTTCCCAGGTACGCAGAGTAACCTGATGGTTTTTATTTTCTATGACATATTGGGGCAGTATAGGTGTCTTGCCATAACCATTCGGAGCATTGATAATGTAGGTAGGAACTGCCAGGCCTGAAGTATAGCCCCTAAGCTGCTCCATAATGGCCATTCCTTCATCAACACCGGTAATAAAATGACGGGTTCCCTTCACTGCCTTGGCGTGAAAAATATAATATGGGCGCACCCGAATTTTTAACAGGCTTTGATTTAGACGCTTCATAACGTCTGGATGGTTATTTACACCCTTGAGGAGTACCGCCTGGTTGCCCAAAACGACACCTGCCTTGATCAGCAGATCACAAGCTTGTTTTGCCTCTGGAGTTACCTCCAAGGGATGGTTAAATTGAGAATTAATGTAGATGGGCGGATACTTTTCTAAGATCCTACAAAGTTCCGGAGTAATTCGCTGCGGCAAGGTAACCGGTGTTCTGGTACCAATTCTTTTGATTTCCACGTGGGGAATCTTATCTAACTCACTAAGCAGCCAATCAATTTGTTGATCGGATAACAGTAATGCATCTCCGCCGGTAATGAGCACATCACGGATTTCTTTATTTTCCCGAATATACTGCAGGGATGCCTCCAGCACCTGACGAGGTTTGTGGACATCAATTTCACCAATATTCCTGCGGCGCTGACAATGACGGCAATACATGGCACATTGGTTGGTAACGTTGATAATGAGACGGTCGGGATAACGCCTGGTAATACCAGGAGCTGGGGAAGTGTATTCCTCTCCCATGGGATCTTCCACTCCGTAACAATCCTTTATTTCCTCTATCACAGGAACTGCCTGCATCCAGATGGCTCCTCCTTGGCCGCCTGCCATAGCCAGGGCCAGATAATAAGGAGAAACCGCCCAACGGTATTCTCTGCCAACCTTCTCAACAGCTGCTTTTTCTTCGGGTGAAAGCTCTGCTATTTGGGCGAGAACTTCTGCCTCCCGAACACGGTTGGCCATTTGCCAGCGCCAATTATTCCATTGCTGTTCACTTGCCTGAAAATATTCCATCAGTTTGCTTTTAGCAAGGCTATAAGCTTCTTGGATTTCGAAACCATTGGGAATATTCTTTTGATTTTCCAAATAATCGCTAATATGATCTTTTAGTTCTTCTGCCCTTTTTAAAGCGATTGTTCTTTTGTCTTCTTTCGGTAGCCCTCTTTCTTGCCTCCAAACTACAGCCATTTAAAACGCCTCCCTTTCCTATTAGCCTACGAAGTTAGCTGACGGGTTCGGGTCGAAAGGTATAAACCCTACCTGCAAAACTCACAGGATTCACCCCAAAAAAGTCGGTTCCTCCGTTCCTACAATAGGATTAAGCTATTTCTTACTGACAACATCACCAAAAAATGAAGTTGCCACAACTTATTATAACATGGGAGTTGTCTGATCGACAAGAAAAAAAGGTGCCTTCCAATAGCACCCTTGGCATGAATTATTTTCTTATATTCTTACTAAGCCCTCTCTAACAACCGGCTCAAGTCGACCATAGATGATAAAGATATCTCCGCCCTCTATAACGGTATCCGCAGAGGGCTCTGTCACATCGGCCTTGCCCTTTCGCTGGATAGCCAATACCTTACCGCTGCAAAGCCCGCTGTTTGATAGTGACTGCCCCACCAGGGGTGAGCCAGGAAGTACCTTCCATTCTTCAATTTTATATAATTTAGACTCCAAATGAAGGGTATGCTCCATTAATTCCTCTAATACCTTCGAGATTTCGTGATTAAGCTGGTCTCTCTCCTTGACCAAGTTGTGTAATTGTTCGTGCAAGCTGGCCAACACCCGGCGCTGATCAAAGTCATCCAAATATTTCCTGGCAGCTTCCACAGATTTAACAACCACCCCCACACCAGCTACCACTTCCACAATGTCTACTTCGTGAAGTAGCGTTAAAGCCCGACGAATGGTCTCCGGAGAAACATTATACTTCCCTGCCAAAGTGGAGCGGCCAAAGATTTTCTGCCCCTCCTGGTACTCCCCCCGCAGGATGCGCTCAGCCAAGTTGGCAGCGATCGTAATATATCGCGCTAAATGAACCTCATTGTTCGGCAAGATTAAACCCTCCGCAAAGATGTATCTAAGGACCTATTATACCTCTGAACGAGAGATAAAAAAAGAGCTTATTGACAAATACTAAGGCACAGGAAGAAATCCCTGTGCCTTAGTATTATTATTTAGAAATAAAGATCTCTTTCGCCAGCTTCAATTTGCTTGAGTCTATCTTCCGTAACCTTACGGATTTGCTGATTGCCAATCTCCTCTAATTGTTGACGAATGGTTTCTTCTCCTGCCGCTTTGGTTTCTGGAGAAGCATAATCAATAAGGTATTCTTTAAAGGTCAGAATGGCATTCGGTTGACAGACATTTTGAATTTCTCCGGTTTTGGCCAGCGCCATAAAACGGTCACCGGTGCGGCCCTTCCGATAACAGGCGGTACAGTAACTGGGTAACCACCCGGACTGACAAACCGAGCGCAGCACTTCATCGGGACTCCTGTGATCATCCACATAGAATTGCGGCGAGTCTTCTTCTCCACAGCCGCAGTTACCTCCCTGGGCCTGGCACTCCTGACGTTCCAGTTCTTTTTGGTATCCCCCAACACCGGTACAGGAGCCGGCAGAAATTTGGGAAATTCCATAGTTTAACAGCATATCCCGATATTCGGGACGCTCACGGGTGGAAATAATCATACCGGCATAGGGTACAGCCAGACGAATAATAGCGATAAGCTTCATAAATTGATCATCGTTGACCAAATAGGGGAAGTTATCATAATTTACCCCACGGGCTGGTCGTATACGGGGTACCGAAACGGTGTGGGGACCTACGCCAAAGCGTTCTTCTAAGTGTAAGGCGTGCATCATCAAACCCATCACTTCAAATTTGTAGTCGTAGAGGCCAAACAGTGCACCAAAACCTACATCATCAACGCCACCTAACATGGCCCGATCATGGGCGGTGGTATGCCAATCGTAATCAGCCTTAGGGCCGCTGGGATGCATCTCTTTATACGTCTCACGGTGATAGGTTTCCTGGAAGAGAATATAGGTGCCAATACCCGCATCCTTTAGTTTTTTATAATTTTCAATGGTGGTGGCAGCAATATTAATGTTGCAGCGGCGGATACTACCATTATCAAACTTAATACTATAAATGGTCTTCAGGGATTCCAAAACATATTCAATAGGACATTCACCGGGGTGTTCTCCTGCTTCCACTGCCAGACGTTTATGGCCCAAAGATTCGAGAATTTTAACCTCCTGCGCCACTTCTTCCTGGGTTAGCTTGCGGCGCTTGAAGGTGTTATCCCGACGATAGCCGCAATAGGTACAGTTGTTCACACAGTGATCACTGATATAGAGAGGAGCAAAAAGTACTAACCTTTTACCATAAATTTTCAACTTAATTTCACTGGCCACCTGATACATCAAATCCAACAGTTCCTGATCTTCATTTTGCAGTAAAATAGCCACTTCTTGCGGGGTTAAACCCTTCGCGGCTCTGGCCCTTTCAATAATATCTCTAATCTGTTCCGGAGAGGCCTTTTTGCCCTCTTCTAACATAGTATTAATTTGTTCATCATTAATAAAATCTGCAGGTTCCCATTGGTTGTTATAAATCTCCGCTTTGTTAACTGCCATTCCAATCACCTTTCCCTTTCTCCGGCTCAGTGGGCCGAACCATTCTTAAAATGCTCCTTAGGGCTGTCACCCCGCCCAGCACTAATCTGGCGTCCTACTTCTTTCACCAAGGAAGTAATTCTTTCGTGTGATTCATCCGCATCTTCCTTGCTGCCGGCCTTTTCCGGGTAGATTTGATACATTTCCCGGTAAGCCGCCGGTGAGAGGTTCGGCATAATAACATTAGCACCGCAATTCAAAGCAATCTGACGACCGGTCGGATGCAGAGTACCTACCGCTGTCGTGGCTGGCAAATGAGTTTTGGGCAGTACCAATCTTGCCACGGCCAGTGCTTTCAAAGTAAGGTTAAGATCGCCCGCGGGATTATCTTTTAAAGGAGTTTGATGATGTGGGATAAAGGGCCCAATGCCGGCCATCTCCACATCCAATTCCTTTAGCAGAAGAATATCCTCGGCTAACGTTTCTACCGTCTGCCCAGGTAGGCCTACCATATTGCCGGAACCCACCTGAAAACCTAATTCCCTTAGCCACTTGAGCCGCTTAATTCTTTCCTCTAGGGAAGTACCTGGCCGCATTTTTGCATATAATTCTGGATCTGCCGTTTCATGCTTTAACAGGTAACGATCCGCTCCAGCTTTTCTCATTAATTCGTAATCTTCCCGACTTCGATCCCCCACGCAGGCCACAACGGCGAAATTTCCTGCCTCTTTTACTTGGCGAATCATATCAGCCAATTGTTCCCCGCTGTAATGAAGGTCTTCGCCAGCCTGTAGGACAATAGTGCCATAACCTAATCCAGCTGCGTACCGGGCCGCTTCAATAATTTCTTCCAGAGGAATCCGATACCGCTTAATGTCTTTGTTACTCCGCCGCAGGCCACAGTAGTGGCAATCATTCCGACAGTAATTGGAGAATTCAATAATCCCCCGCAGGTGCACTTCATCGCCAAGGTTTTCCTGTCTCACCTTGTCTGCCAGCTGAAATAACTGTTCTTCTTCTTCACCTGGCAGGGCTTGTAGCAAAGTAACAAGATCTTCTTTCGTTAGTTCATCACCATTTGCTGCTTTGATTAACACTTGCGTAAATTGTTGCCGCAAGGGCTACACCCCCTTCTTCACGCCCAGCTATGACGGTGCTATTCCTCATCATCCAACAATTCTTGAATCATGGGGAAGGGCGATAATACGCGTCTTAAAATCCCTTGGACATAAGCAATACATACACCATAGTTCACGATGGGCACACCCGCCTGCTGTACCTGCATAATCCGGGACAACATTTCCCGACGGTTGATCATACAAGATCCACAATGTACCACTAATTTATACTCTGATAAATCTTCCGGAAAACGGTGTCCACTGCTCCAGTGAAAATCTAACTCGCCTCCCACGATTTGACGCAACCAGCGAGGAATTTTTACCGTACCGATATCGTCTTCCATGCGATGGTGCGAACAGGCTTCGGCAATGAGCACCTTATCACCAGGTTTTAGTCTTCCAATGGCCTTGGCTCCCGCCACCAAGCTCTCGAGATCTCCTTTGTAGCGGGCAAACAGGATGGAAAAGGAGGTCAGGAGCACATCGGGCGGTGTATCTGCATCTGCTTTTAAGAAGGCCTGGGAATCGGTGATAACAATTTTGGGCTTTTTATTGAGGGTCGAGATACATTCCTTTAATTCCCGTTCCTTTACCACATAGGCCATGGCATCATGATCTAAAATATCTCGGATGGTCTGCACCTGGGGTAGTATTAATCTGCCCTTTGGTGCCGCCAGGTCGATCGGTACTACCAAAACGGCCAGGTCACCGGGATTTAGTAAATCGCCCACAATAGTTTGTTCATCCCAACTGGGGGGAGCCGTTTGCACCAGGGCGATCTTTAGCTCACCAATCCCCTGTTTGGTTAAGGCACTAACTGCCACCGGTTCCAGTCCGAGCTTTTCTTTGATGTCTGCAAGATCTTTAGCCGTTACCGGGTGAGCATCTATCTTATTGAGTACCACGACCACCGGGAGTTTTTTCTCTTGACAGCGACGGGCGATATCTTCTTCAAACGCAGTAACACCGGCCCCGGCATCGATGACCAACAGCACCATATCTGCCTTGTTCAGTATATCTAAGGAACGCTGTACCCTTAGTTGCCCTAAGTCTCCGGTGTCATCAATGCCTGCGGTATCGATAATGACCACCGGTCCCACCGGTAAAATCTCCATAGCCTTGTAGACCGGATCGGTGGTGGTACCGGGTACGTTGGACACCACTGCGATATCTTGGTTTGTTAATGCGTTAATTAGGCTGGATTTTCCTGCGTTTCTCCTGCCAAAGATGGCGATATGAAGTCTGTTTCCCCTTGGCGTACTGTCCATGTTTGTGGCCTCCTTGCTCTAGATTGTTTTATCTTTCCGCCTACCGGCTATGCCTGGCCTGGTAACTACTTCCGGCCTTAACAGCTGATCTAGTTCTTCTTCATTGAACAGCCCCGCCTGTAAAATAACGGTTCTCACGGAAAGCCCCGTCTTGAGTGCGGTTTTGGCCAGTTCTGCAGCCACATCGTAGCCTACATGGGGAGTAATCACGGTGATGATGCCGACACTGTTATGCAGATGCGCCAGACACTGTTCTGGCATCGCCTCGATCCCCCGAATGCATCGTTCTGCCATTACATTCATAGACTTACCTAAGGTCTCCATAGCGGGCAATAGGTTCGCTGTGATCAAGGGCAAAAAAGCGTTAAGCTCTAATTGACCGGCCTGCACTGCCAGCGTAATGGCTAGATCCTGTGCCATAGCTTGGTAGGCTGCCTGGGTAATCATTTCTGGTATCACGGGGTTGACTTTACCCGGCATGATGGAGGAACCCGCCTGCAGATCCGGTAACCGGATTTCTCCTAAACCCGCTCTAGGGCCGGAAGATAGTAGCC
>CAMKDG010000089.1 GCA_946411205.1 uncultured Desulfotomaculum sp. | reverse complement strand
ATTTTGCGGCTTTGTACCCAGCAATTGTAAACAAGTTTTTCCTTTAGAAGTTTCTGCAACCACCAAACCAATGGTGTTGTATTTGTTGTTTAAAACTGTCTGACTGCCATAATATTTAATCTGGCTTTGGGCAATCGTGGTAGCATTATTACCACTTATGATGGCTTGTCCCATGGAAGTATAGCCACCGTTTTTAGCAATCTGTACCAAGGTGCTACTGCTGGGGCTTTTACAAGTTTGTTGGTAAACATCCAAATTGTTAGCTGCCTGCACAGATAATTTGGCATCATAGGTTAAGGGCGCCATTCCGGCTTTGCTTCTGGCTGCATTGATCAGGGACACGATCTCTTGATCATCGCCTGCTGCAGCCAGGGCAGGCTGGGAACCAGCAAAGGGAACCACTACGGATAATAGAAACAGGGTAGCTAGGAACACATAAGCTTTCTTAAGTCTTACTTGCATTTGCATTTCTCCTCTCCTTTTGCCTCCGGAGTTAGCTGTCGGGTTCGGGCAAGGAAATCCCTACCCCTTACCTTACGAAAATCAGTGCTTGTAACGTAAGCATTGAAAAACAAGGGTATACCATTACTTTCAAGTCCAAGTATTTAGTTGAACTGAAAACGCATCAACACCCTCGATCGTTATATAAGAGGATTCACCCCCAAAATCGGTTCCTCCGTACCCCCATTAGGGACTCGGCATGTTGGGCTTTTTGTAAGCCTGTCCTAAATATACAAAAAAATGGTTTTTTAGACAAAAGCCGTAACTCTTGCTATTTTTTTAAATGTTTAACTGATTCAGGTCATAATAGTATTTTATGGTTTAATGCTTAGTTTTCGTTAGCTATACCAGTCATTGGTAAAAAAACAACCCCGAGACAATGAGCTCAGGGTTGTTAGTACCATTTTATAAATCAACCTCCAATTTGTCCAGCACTGTTTGGATATGGTTAAAAATTGTTACCTTATCGGAGCCAGCAAAGAGTAAGCCAACAGCACGGTTTCCTTCCGTAAGTACCAGAGAACCACTGTCACCGCCCTGGGACTTCATATCAGTAACCACTTGATCACTAAAATAAGCGGAATTATCATCATCTAATTTTACTTCCATCGTTGCTCCTACAGCCGTAACAACACCTTTCGTAAAACCCGTAGTGCGTCCACTCTTAAATACCGACATACCAGGCCTAGCTATCGTTTTTCCCTGAACCTTGCCGACACCAATAATTTCATCGCTAATAATATCTCGACTCACCGGGCGGGCCACTGCACAATCCACTACGTTGCTGCCGCCCCCCCTTTTAAAGAACTTTAGTTCATAATTAGGACGGATAGTATGCACTACCATATTGGCTAGCCGGGCTGCCGTGTTGGCTACCGGACAGGTGGCCGGTGCCTCTCCCTTTTGGATTGGAATGTACCGCACCAGAGTGGCAACGCGATCTTTTTTAGTACCACCGTCATATTCTCCCGGTTGTAAAATGGGATCACCAATGACAGATCTACCGTCCTTACCACTGGTAGCATTGGCCAAAATATGGTTATTGGATAAAATAAGCGGCTCGCCGGTAGCTCGATCTTTAACCACAGCCCCAAAGGTTCCTGCACTTACTTTGTAATGGCCGATGCTAAGGCCCGGTTGGGCCGGTCTAACCAATTTGGTCCGGGCCTCCTCCAGCATGCGAACCTCGCCAATTTCAACAACATCGGTTTCTACACCATTAATTTTAAAGGGCACCAAGTGTTCCCGCGTTAGGTTAGCCGTAGCTTCTTTTTTAGTAACAAAAACAATAATTGCTGGTTGCTCAGTCCGCTGCATGGCAACATGTTTGTAGCCAACACCGACACCCACCACATTTTTTCTGCCAAGGATTCGCCACTTGGCCTTCTCTAGTGTTCGCAATAAGTTATCCATAAAGGAAATCCCTCCCTAAAAAATCCTAAACCATCATATGCTGTATTTTTTGGAAGGGACACTACCGTGCTAATATTCTGTTCTAGGAACGCCTAGTCGGTGCTTACCTCTGGTTTCTACACCACCGATACCGTCAAACCCCGTGATGGTACTGGAAATAATCTCTCGAATGGCAATGGGGTCATGAATGGATGTATAGGCAATTTTTTCCACCACAAAAACTGGGTCATAGGCATGGATTAACACCCTTTTCGGAGAACTGGCAAAGTTAGCACCGGCACTTAGAATGGCCTCGTAGCAGGATTGGCAGGCACCGGCAAAGATCACCAGATCGTCCCGACTTTTTTCAAAAGCCCGGGCCGCCCGCACCGCTTCAAGATAGTAAATGGTATTGTGATAATTCTTGACGTTGCTTAGGTCCTTGGCACCCTTGACTAAACCATCATGCCCGGTTAGTACAAGAATATCTGGGTAGTGTTTTTCAAGCAGCATCCTAACCTTTTTAGGTTGTTCTTCTTCATCAACGGCATAGCCAAAAGCAGGAATGTTAAGGTTACGATAGGTAGTCATGCAGAGATCCAGATAATCTTTATCCCCATCTAGATGAAGTACTGAACCGGGCACATCAAAACCCTCAACATCGGAATCCTTCACTTTTTCCTTTGCCTCATCGCCCCCGCTTCGACTCATCATGCAGTAGCCGTCCGTACATCTTTTCAGTCTTTGATTTCTTTCTTCTATCCGCCTTCTCATCACCCGATCCATAACCTCGGCATTTTTCCTCAAAGTCGTGGTCCAGTACTGAGCCACTTCCCTAACATCAACTTTTTCCAGATCATTAACTAGTGAACTGGCAAATAATCGTATATCCAAACCTTTAAGAGTTGCATAGTCCTCACCGTCTTCACCACGATAAATACTGGTGACTTTAAAGAACACATCCCGGCCGTAGGATTTACGGACACAAATGTCACCCACCTGTATTTTCGGCACAGCTTTACCCCCCTTTCATCTATGCTTCATCTTATGAAGAAGGGGGGGATTTCTGTGAATCGCCTGCCAAAAGAGCTATCCCAAAATAAAAAAGCCCCGATTTGACGGAGCTTTTGCGGGGGTTCAGCACACTTCAGGTACTGGATCATCCCACCTATACTATCACTATATGGTAGTTTTTGAGGAGTGTTACTCAAAAAATAATTTTACTTGGTATGGCGGTCAGCCACACTGGAAGCAGCAAAGGAATCCGGCTTAATTTTAGCCTCAAAACCACTGCCGGTAACCATCCCCACCACTTCCCGAATTAACTCTTTCGTCTCCCCCTGCTGGCCCACATCAATATGAATTTCCACCTGGGTCTCCGCTATGCCACCCCGAGAAAAATAATTCGTTATTTTATCCCCCAGCTCCAGGCTGAGACTTGTTTCAAGAAATATTTTTTGCCGCAGACTCTTAATTTTTCTTTGTATTTCCTTACGATAATAATAGCGGGCACCTTTGCCCAACCGATGTACAATAACTGCGGTAACAAAACAAGTCTCGCGGCGCACTTGGGAATCTGTACCCACAACCAGCCGATAGGAGGAGCAGGGAAGCCCCTTGATATAAGCCAAGATGTCTTCCAGCATCTCTTCAAAACTCATTTTTCCTCGGGAAGGGCTAATAAAATCCATTTAACTGCCTCCACGTGCAAAGGGTTACTTGCCTTGCCTGCTTGCGGTCTTTAGGTTAGGACCTTTAAGTTATTCCTCGCGGAAATAGGGTGGGCATTTGCTCTCAGTAGGTCTCTAGGGCAACCTGACTTGCATAAAAGTATTGGCAAGGGTGGCAAATTCTTGGAGGGAAAGTGTCTCTCCCCGTCTGCCGGGATCTATATTTGCTTCGGCCAAAACTTTTTGCCAAATTTCTTTACTCGCCAAGCCAGAGCCGGTAAGGGCATTGAGTAATGTTTTACGCCGCTGACCAAAGGCCGCCCGAACCACCTGAAAAAAACCTTCTTCACTGGTAACTTGTACCGGCGGCTCGGATCTCCGGGTTAGTCTGATAACAGCGGACTCTACATCCGGGGCGGGGTAAAAAACAGTTTTGGGTACTCTCACGACAATCTCTGGTAAGGTGTAGTACTGCACTGCGATACTCAAGCTGCCATAATCTTTACCGCCGGGTAAAGCTTGTAAGCGTTCGGCCACTTCCCTTTGCATCATGACCACCAGCACATCCAGATGAAAACCCTGCGTAAGCAGATGCATTAAAATAGGGGTGGTAATATAGTACGGCAAATTGGCCACCAATTTATAGGCTTTACCCTGAGGCCCAAACGTACCCTCTGTTCGTTCCTCAGCCAGCCGATCAAAGTCCACTTTTAGAGCATCCCCGTGCACCACTTCGGCGTTGGGATAATCAACCAAGGTCTCTGTTAAAATGGGCAATAGGTGGTTATCCAATTCCACCGCAATGACCTTGCCAGCCTCTTTGGCCAACCGGCGGGTTAACGCTCCCAGACCCGGGCCGATTTCAAAGACTAAATCCTGTTCAGTTAGATTGGCTTGCTGAACAATCTTTTCAATAATATTGGCATCCAGCAAAAAATTCTGGCCCAGGGATTTCCGCACATGGAAGCCATGGGTACGTATAATTTCCCTGACCGTGGTGGGTGAAGTTAGTTCTCGCAAAAGATGTTTCGGTCCTTCCTAATTATATTTTATAATCGTATTATACCCCTTATGTCTATTTACCTGCCAACTATATTTGTTATCCAATCTAGAAAGGCACCTGCTGCGGTGCCTGTTT
Organism: uncultured Desulfotomaculum sp.; assembly: GCA_946411205.1. Lineage (GTDB taxonomy): Bacteria > Bacillota > Desulfotomaculia > Desulfotomaculales > Desulfotomaculaceae > Desulfotomaculum. The sequence continues at coordinate 9,671 of CAMKDG010000089.1, read as the reverse complement.
AAAGTGCCTCCCACCATAGGAGTACCTCTTGAAAGCTCTGAAAATTACGATAAGGGATCTGGTGGGCCTGGCAATACTGTGCCAACTTTCCTCGGGCAAAAATGGTGTCACAGCCAGCTGCGGCACAAAAGTCCGAGGTACCATCCCCCAGATAGACTCGATGCTCCCCTGGCTTTACCAGTTGTTGAATAAGCCTGGTCTTGCAGGTACCACAGCGCCCACATTCCTTAGCAAAGTGCGGGAAGGCCACTGAATAATGGTCATCATAATGCAACTCATTGGCATAATAAGGCACCTGTAAGTGCTCCCTTGCCAGCACACCTTGGATAATCTGAGCATAACCATCGCTAACGATATACACCGGATACCCCTGTTCTTGCGTCATGGCAAGAAAGTTTTTAAAATGAGGGTCAATTACCGCTTCCCTCACCACCTGCTGGATATCCTCCGGTGTCAATTTCATTTCTGCCAAGCAATTCGTGATACATTGCTTCGTCGATATTTCTTTGTTCTCCCACTGTTCGTTTATCTCCCATAGCCTCGGGTTACCGTAACGCTTTAGTAACATATCACAGGTATCCTCCAAGGTAATGGTTCCGTCAAAGTCCACAAAAAACGCATACTGCATAGACATTCCTCCAGTTGCCAAGGTCTCAATCTTAGGGTACTACGTCAATAAACAAAAAAGCATGCTTCCCTATACTATTTAGGAAAACACACCTAGTAAAGTGCTACGAGATCATTCCCCTTCGCCGGTATTATCCAGATAAGTTTGCCCGGTCAGGCTTTAACCCTTCTCAGCTTCCGCTCCCGATGGTTAATGATGAAGTTACTAGTAGTTATATCTTACTTTTCGTGATAATACAATACCTTCTTTTTTTACTCCTACTACGATTTATCTAACACATATACTTTTGTGTTTTTTACTCCCCAATGGCGGGCTTGGTTTTCTGTGGGGTAGAACAAATCAATTCGATTGCCCGTAATGGCTCCCCCGGTATCAAGGGCCGTGGCACTGCCATAGCCCTCCACAAATAACTGACTGCCCAAGGGGATCACCCGCGGGTCCACCGCTGCCACTCCCAGGGCAGGAATGGTTCCGCTGGCGGTGTTATTGCCTGTGTAGGTATAGGCTGTGGCAACCATCTCTAAAGCGCGGGAAAATCTGATATTCTGGCCGCCTCGGCTGACGGTACTGAGAGTCCCGTATTGAATGAGACCATTTACGGGTTCCTGGATCACTTCTCTGGCAATGCAACTTCGGGCTACCTCCACCTCATCTTCCAAGCGTATCTGCCAGGTTTCTCGCAACACCCCTTCTTTACCGCTTTTTATTTTGCGCGTAAAACCACGGGGAAGTTCCGGGTTGGCTAACCGCTCTGTAACAAAGGAAATGGGTATCTCTTTCTTTTCCACTCTTACATCTACCCGGGTCACTTTAATCGGCATATCCTTTTCTAATAGGACTGTCAGGGCAGGTGTCACTGTATCCTTCTGCTGCAGCACAATACCCTGTTGCGTCAAGACATCCTGAACGGTTTTTCCAGTGGTCTCTACGTTACTGGTTTTACCTCCCACCGTTAAAGTAACCTGCACTTGCCCTTTAAGGAGTTGGTTTACCCAAACCTCGGCTTGAACCGCAACCTGGGGCAGGTTCATCCCCTGTGACCACCAGGCATAAAAAATTACTACGGCTACCATCAGCAACAGAACCAAAATACCTAGCAAGCCGGCTAAGGTAGCCTTTTTCCCAGACCGTCTTGTCTGCACACGGGCGACTGTGGTTGGATGGGTTTTCGTTGGCCATTCTATGGTACACCAGTTCATCTATGAGCACCTCCTTGGGGGTTTTCGTTGGCTAGCAACCCTTTAGTATTTAATGTTTATCCCTCTTATTCTTCCAAGGACAGTGACTGACCTTCTCAAAAATTCATACAAATTCCCCGTTGCAACAACAGACGACGGCAAAAAATTTGCCGTCGTCGAAAGAACAAGACTGTTCATTATTCCAGAATCTGGACCTTGACCGTCCGTCTACCCCAATTTATGGCCTTATGATGCGTATCAAAGAAAACGTCGATTCGATTCCCTTTTATGCCGCCTCCAGTATCCGCAGCAATGGCTATTCCATAGTTTTCGACATAAAGTTTTGTTCCCAAAGGAATAACCTGTGGATCTACGGCTGCCACTCCTTCATAGGGATAAATACCTGTAGCCGTACGATGGCCAGTATGCGTATAGGCCGTGGAAACAGCTTGTATCACCCTACCGCCCCCGCTAACCTCACTAGGACTACCGAGAATAGCTCCGTAACTTAAGGGCCGGATCTTGCCACGGGATGCCGGTAAATCCGGTCCATAGGCAATAATCTTAGGCTGTGGTTCAGTAAGGATCTCCTTTCTTAAGACCTCCCGTTTTACCTCCCGGCCATCTTCAAAGGTGGTCTGAATATATTGACGCAGCAAACCACACTGCCCCTGCTGCTGCACCCTTTGTTCTCCAGGAAGTAACGTGCGCTCCGGTTTTCTAATCACTTGGTACTCCAGTATGCTCTCCCGCATAATCTCTTTGGTTTCTACCCGGACCACCTTAATCTGTTGACCATTAAGCAGCCGCTCCTGAACAGCTGGCTTTACCATATCGGCTCTTCTTAAAGTTACCCCGGCCTTTGCCAGTGCATCAGCCACAGTCCCTTGTAAGGACAGCACTTGTATCTTCTGTCCGTCCACCAGGATTACTGCTTGCTTTGCCCAGCATACACAGTAGCCAATAAACATAACAGATACTAAAAGTACCCCTAAGAGGAGCCGACAAACCTTATCTTTCCACCACATCTCACTTTTACCTGCTATAGCGATTCCCTCCTTGAATGATTTAGCACAATTACCCTGCATCCAATATATTCAACAGCAAGGAAAAAGATGCCAAATATTTCAAGAAAGATGGATGGTAGAATATTACTTTTTGCAAACCTCCTTGGGACTTGCTTTATTTTGACAAACTTAGAATATACTATACCACCGGTCATGCCGGCCTGCATACCGAGCTTGACCACTAACGAATGAAGGAGGTATTGTCATATGCCCAACGGCACTGTCTGTACTCTAGTAAAACTGCCGATAGTAGTGGGCGAGCAAGCAGCTACCATTACCGTTGAAAATGTCACTTGTCTGGATGAACAAGCAAAAAAAGTAGATCACGTCGACGTGTCGGTTCGGGATCTAGAGGCCGAGCCGGTGTATACCGCCCCATCCAGCAAACACGGAGGGTGCTTCAGCCCCAAAGCAACAGTACATTTCGGCGATCCAGAATGCAAAAATAACGAAAGAGAAATTAAAACAATTAATGTTAGCGGCACGATTCATAAACAAATCTACTATGTGGATCGTGATGATAATGTTCGCCACATGGGGGAAGACATTGATTTTTTTACAGACATCAAACTGGATCACCCTGTCATCGTCCGAAACCGGCAGAACGTCGAAATTGATTTTCGTAACGTGGATATTAACGTTTCCTTTGATCTCAAACGGAACACCAAAATTCATCAGGTGGCCGATGTTTCCTTTACCTTAAAAATTGTTGAACAAATGCAGTTGTATGTCAATACTTTCCCTGAAGGCTGTCTGCCAACTGCCACCGCTGGTATTGAAGATGTATCCTTTGAGGACTGGACCGGCAATGTACCCACTGGCTGGAATGGCACCAACGTAGCTCCCTACCCCCAAGGCAGAACCGGCCAGGCTGCTATGCTGGGTGCTTGCCCCACCTTAGGAGCCAACTTATTCCGTAGAATAGAGCCAGTAGTAGCCGGAGCTAACCACACCTTTTCCTTCTGGGCCCGTTCCTTGGAAGTGCTGGGTAACCACTGCGGCTATACCCTAACCGCCGAGATTCAATATTTGGATGCCCAGGGCAACCCCCTCAGTACTGCCCAGCAGGTCTTTACTTCCCAGCAAATTAATCTAAACTCCTTCCAGCAATTCAGCGTATCCGGTCCCTCACCGGCAGGAACGGTGGCTGCCAACATCAGTTTCATCTTTACACCCGAATCCTGGAACACTTGTGCCGTGCTGATTGATGATGTATCCTTCGGACAGACATAAAAAAGAGGAGGAGCCGCAGCTATGTGGACTCCTCCTTGCTTGTTGAAACACTTCTATAGATATTGTTTTTTAGAATTCTATGCCCTGCTGCGCTCCAATTCCCTGTTTAAACGGATGCTTTATTTCCCGCATCTCCGTAACCAAGTCGGCTCGCTCAATGATTTCTGGCGGAGCATCTCTGCCAGTTAATACCAGATGCAAGTGTTCCGGCTTTTGCTCCAATAAACCGATCACAGCGCTTACTTCAAGTAGGCCGTAATGTAACGCATAAAGAATTTCATCAAGAATTAGCATTTGGTAGTTACCACTTGTCATCGCAGTCGTAACCTGTTCCAAGGCCTCTTGGGCTGCTCGCTGTTGGCGTGCTACATTGGCGGGATCGCTGAAGTTGATAAAACCTAATCCCAGGGGTCGGATTTCTAAGGTAGGCTGCATTTTCTCAGCAGCTACATGTTCGCCACACTGCTGGCTTTTAATAAATTGAAGAATGAGCACCTTCATACCATGCCCCCAGGCTCTGAGAGCCATTCCCAAGGCTGCGGTAGTCTTTCCTTTGCCGTTACCGGTAAACACCAAAACCAAACCTTTTTCTTTCCCCAAAGCCTTTTCCCTCACTTTGCTAATTCACTTGACGCTTTAGCGCCTACATTGCCCTTTTGGATGTACCCGCCGCGAGTATTGGTACAGATAGTTAGGTGATGAGTGGTAGCTGAAATAATTTGATGGTGTTGGTGGCGGTAACTTGAGCCAGTTGTGCTGGGTCTATCCCCCTGAGCTGGGCAATATGCTCAGCTACATATCGTACATAGGTGGGTTGGTTGCGTTTACCCCGGTGCGGTGCGGGAGTTAAATAGGGACAGTCGGTTTCCACCAGCAGCCGTTCCAGTGGTACTTGGCTGGCGATATCCTTTAGTTTACCAGCGTTGTTAAAGGTAACCGGTCCGGCCAGTGAGATATAGAGTCCCAGCTTCAGGCATTCCTGGGCTATTTCCCAACTGGCAGAAAAGCAATGCAACACGCCGCTCGCCGGATAGGGTGCTTCTTGCCGAAGTATTTCCATGATATCGCCATGAGCATCCCGATTGTGGATAATAAACGGTAAATGAAGCTCCTTAGCCAACAAAAGTTGCTCCCGAAATACCCGCTTTTGAATTTCCCTGGGTGACAAATCATAATAATAATCCAAGCCAATTTCACCAACGGCCACCACCTTTGGGTGATTGGCCATTGCTTTTAGTTGCTGGAGATAATCCGTAGGGGCTTCCTTGGCATCATGGGGGTGAACCCCTACCGCTGCATAAATAAATGGATAGGTCTCGGCCAATTGAATGGATCTTTGGGAAGAGGCCAAATCGTAACCCACATTCAGTAACGCTGTTAGTTCTTCCCCGCACTTTGCTATCACCGCTTCTCTATCTTCCTGAAAACGCTCGTTATCCAAATGAGCGTGAGAATCAATTAGCATCCTAAACCTCCAAACTCTTTAAGTCAATCCGCGGGAAGAGCACTTCGCCTCGTTTAACAGTGGTGTTCCCAGGCAGTTTAGCCCAGGTTAAACTCTCCCAAGTGTGTAATTCAAGCTTATCCTCAATGCCCAATTGGAGCCAAACACGACTTGGTAGGTTGGGCATAAAAGGAGTTGCCATAACGGTAGCAAAGCGGATAATCTCAGCTACATTGTAGAGAACCGTGTTTAATCGCTCGGTCTGACCATTCTTAGCCAGGGTCCAGGGAGCCGTTTCTTCTAGATATTTATTGGCCCGACCCACCATTTGCCAGATAGCCGCCAGAGCGTTGGAAATCTCACATTTCTCCATATATTCCTGTACCAACGCCGGTGTCTTGGTAGCTAGGTCGATTAGCTCAGTATCGGGTCCTTCCGGTCCCCCGGGAGTCTGAAGCACACCTTGCTGGTATTTTTCCATCATGGTAGAGGATCTAGCTAACAGGTTACCATAATCATTGGCTAAATCGGTATTGACCCGCTTTACCAAAGCTTCTTCAGAATAAACTCCATCGGAACCAAAGGGCAACTCCCTTAACAGAAAATACCGCACAGCATCTACACCGTATTTATCTACCAAAACATGAGGATCTACCACATTGCCCTTGGATTTGGACATTTTACCGCTATCCAGCAGCAGCCAACCATGGCCGATCACTTTTTGGGGTAAGGGAAGGTTTAACGCCATGAGCATAATGGGCCAAATGATAGTATGGAAACGCACAATATCTTTACCCACCAAATGAATATTCGCCGGCCAGTATTTGCGGTAAAGCTCCTCATCTTCGGTGCCATAACCCAGGGCGGAGATATAGTTGGTTAAAGCATCTACCCAAACATAGACCACATGCTTGGGATCAAAGGGAACCTGAATACCCCAATCAAAGGTAGTCCGGGAAACACACAAATCCTCCAGTCCTTGGTTAACAAAGCTGACCATTTCATTGCGGCGGGAAACCGGCTGAATAAAATCAGGGTTCTCTTCAATGAATTTCAACCAACGCTCGGCATATTTGGATTGACGGAAAAAGTAGCTTTCCTCCCGTACTTTTTCTACCTCACGTTGGCAATCTGGGCACTTACCCTCCGCCAGTTGATACTCGGTAAAGAAGGTTTCACAGGGAGTGCAGTACCAGCCTTCATATTCAGATTTATAGATATCTCCCTGTTCGTATAACGTAGTAAAAAATTGCTGAACTACTTTCCGATGACGTTCATCGGTGGTTCGGATAAAATCATTGTAACTGACATCCAGGCGCTCCCACAAACGTTTAAAACCATCCACAATATGATCTACATATTCCTTCGGAGTTTGATTTTTATTTTTGGCTGCCCGCTCAATTTTCTGACCGTGTTCATCGGAACCGGTTAAAAACCATACATCATGGCCGGTCAAGCGCTTAAAACGGGCCATCGAGTCGGCCGCCACCGTGGTATAAGCATGGCCAATATGCAGATTATCACTGGGGTAATAAATGGGTGTTGTGATGTAAAAATTAGGTTTTGTCATCATGATCGCTCCCCTTCTTCATTAGAAAAACTCAGCTTGCTTGCCCGTGACCTTTTAGGTTAGGCCCTATCGGTACGCCAAGTCTTTGACGCAGGCGGCAACCTTCGTTTTTCTTACTACTTTCTAAAAGTGAAAATAAAAAAACCCGCCCCTTGGCAGGGACGGGGTACTAACCCGCGGTACCACCCTGATTTGCTGTTTCTTTGCAGCAACAGCCTCAGTAAGTGCATTAATGCACTAACAGCAAGTAACGGTGCTTAGACCGGCCAGCCCTACTAGATCAACAAATAATCCTTCGAGCCAGCAGCTCCGGAGCCATGTTCAACCGTCCTTCCCTGCGGGTTTACACCTCATCCCGCTCTCTGTAAGGGTACGCCGATTTACTCATCCCCATCATCACTTGTAAAATCGATTGTATCTGCAAAATAATGCCTTGTCAAGTATTCCCCCATTCTGATCAAAATATACCAAAAAATTACACTAAATAAAAGTAAAATATTGACTGTTACGGGTAACACTGGTATGATTAGATGTAGTAAAATCTGGTATATTGTCGAAGTTAATTAGGGAGGGGAAGCGGATTGAAATCCACAGGTATTGTTCGGAAGGTGGACGAGCTGGGTCGGGTGGTAATCCCCATCGAGTTACGCCGCACATTGGGCATAGACGAAAAAGACGCCCTAGAAATTTATGTCGATAATGAAAAGATTATCCTGCGCAAATACGAGCCCGCTTGCGTATTTTGCGGCAACGCTTCAGATGTTCAACATTATAAAGGGAAAATGGTTTGCCGTGAATGCGCCATTGCCATGGGTGAAAGTGTGAATAAGGAAGTTGTATAAAGTACTAAGCGAGAGGCTCTCTAGACCTCTCGCTTTTTGCTTACCACACTAGACATTGCCATCAGCCTTCCGCTTTTTGGCCTTAGGCCATAGGCTTTAAAAGAATACGGCTGGTGTAATCACCAGCCCCAGCTTGATTATTAACTTTCCAGCATATCTTTTAGCCTAACTAAACACTTCTTTTCTAGTGCAAGAAGTTTTTTATCATAGTAGCTATTATCAACGATAACCTGATGCCTTATATCCTGATCCCAAAAGACCTCCAGCCTATGGCCAAAATCTTTTACTAACCCGATTCCTTCCCATGCACCGCCGCATAAACCTCACGCTTCGGCACCCCCCGCAGTTTTGCCACCTGTTTAAGTGCTTCTTTTTGGTCTATCCCTTGCTCCACCAGACTCGCTACATGCTCCACCAGAGAAAGTTCGGACCACTGCGCTTGCTGCTCTTGTTCGGCTGCCGCCTGAGACAGCCCGCCAACAATCAGGGTGATTTCTCCTCGGGGAGGATTCTCCCGGTAATAAGCCGCCAGTTCTTCCAGGGTATCCCTTTTAAATTCTTCATGAATCTTGGTTAATTCACGGGCCACGGCGCAGGGGCGTTCCCCCCATTCCTGCAGCATATCCTGTAGTGTATCCACCAGTCGATGGGGAGACTCATAAAATAGCATGGTACGTTGCTCTTGTTTTAACGCCTGTAGTTGTTTACGGCGGGTTTTTCGCTGGTTAGATAAAAATCCTTCAAAGACAAATTTTCCGGTGGGTAGCCCTGAGGCCACTAACCCAGCGATACCTGCTGAAGGCCCCGGTAGGGGCACCACTTCAATACCCTTATCCAGTACAGCTTTTACTAAGTCTGCCCCTGGATCGGAAATCCCAGGCATACCGGCATCTGAAACCAGAGCCACTCGCTCCCCCTGTAAGATACGCTCAATGAGCTGTGCTTCTTTTCCTTCACTGCTATGGGAATGGTAGGAGGTTAAGGGCGTGTGAATATTAAAATGACTTAAGAGTTTTCTGGTATGCCGGGTATCCTCAGCGGCAATTAGATCTACTTCTTTCAGAATTCGCAGGGCCCGCAAGGTAATATCTTCTAAATTACCAATCGGGGTAGCACAAAGGTACAGTATTCCTGGGTCTTTATGCTCCATCCTTTTGTTCCCCTCGGTTAATTAGGGCATAACAGAAAATACATTCTCCCTCTCGCCCTTTACCAAAATAGAGATTGCAAACATGAAACCCCTTATCATATAAACTCCAGAGGTTCTTGGCACCGGGCTTATGATGTACCCCTTCGGCCCCCTCCTCTAAATACATACCCGCTACTTCCTGTCTCAGCCGGGCATTTTCGTCCTCCAGCTGTCTTACCTCCAGCTTCAGGCGATCTACTTCGTCACAAATTTGACGAAGAGCTTGTTCTAATCGATTAATCCTGCCGGGCAGGGCAGCCACAGTTACACTCACCTCGAGCTTTTTTTATTTTTAACTCTTCCAAAGGATATTCCCGAATAGCCTTACTTTCCTGTAGTTCTACACCCACGGTTTTCCTAAAAATATTAATGTTAACAATTTTCCCTTCCCCTTCAGGAGCCAGCACATGGGTGCCAATCTCAGGATAACCGGCCTTGGCTTCCTCATAGACGTCATTTTCATATTTTAAACAACACATGAGACGCCCACAGATACCGGATATCTTAGTGGGGTTTAGGG
>CAMKDG010000088.1 GCA_946411205.1 uncultured Desulfotomaculum sp. | reverse complement strand
TGTAAAAAATTCCTGTTTTTCCGCGGACTCCAGTTTGCCTGCCGCTACGATACTCTGTTCAATACTTTTCATTTCTAGCTTGGCTGTTTGTACCGGTATGTCGCTATTACTACGGCCATTTAATGCCAATGCGATTATGCCGCCAAGCAAAATTATTCCCAGCAACCATTTGAGCCAACGGGGACATCCCTTAATACGTAATTTGATTTTTTGCAATCTACTGATCTCACCTGAATTGACAGCTTCCAAATAATCGTACCTCCAAAAAGTATTGTTACTATCTATGACGTTGCTAATTGACTAATTATTACACATAAAACCATTTTTTTATAAAAAATTATAAAATTGTTACTGGTTTATCTAAAATCACACATAATTAATGAAAGGTTTGTTCGATATGGTACCATCATGAATCAGTCCATTGCATGGTTAAGGTGTGAAGTGAAAAAATACCGCCCCCATGGGCGGTAAGAAATTAAGAATACCTTTTATCTGCGATTTTTTCTAAGGAGTGTACCATTCTTTTCATGTAACCCCAAAACGGGATTGTCATAGCGATTGAAGCTAAGGTTAAAAGCAAAAATCCAGCACCATGATGTCGATGATGATCATGAAACATAAATAAACACCTCCTCGTCCTTAGTGTTAGCTTTTTTATAAAATAAACCCGAAGAAGATCATGGTATACAAACCAATTTTAAAAAATGACCCATCAGGATCATCTTTTTACAACCACAGGCAAAAAAGCATGCCTGGAAATTTATCCGGCATGCTCTTTCATTGTAAAGCCAATGCTGTCTAGTAGGATTATTTTTTATTACCTTTAAAAAAATTCATTATATCTGCGATAGAAGAAAACGGGGGGCGATAAACTTTTTCTTCAGCAGCAACCGGCTTTTCTACCGAGGGTGTAGCTTCGGCTGGTTTTTTTGTCAGCTTTTTACCAGGACGCCCGATGCGAGGGCCTATTCCAAAACCCATTGTAATGTGCCTCCTTTTTATCCTATTTCTTAGTTAATATATGGAAGAAGGCTACTATATGTTCCCAAGAGTCATAAATGGACAAATCATAAATATCTTTTAACAATAGAATTAAAAAAAACATCTTGTACATATCAGTAATAATTTTCCGTCATAAAATAATTTTCTAGTCATATATATATAATGTTAATATCTGTCATTGGAAAAAAATTCAGGATGAAGGGACTACCTTCTTCCTACCAAGATCAAAATTTCCGTTCTCTACGGTCCATTATCGCGGAGGAGGGATGCAGTATTTCAATTTAATAATCCCTATACGATTGAACTTTTGAAGGAGGGAACAAATGCTATGGAAAAGATGGATATCTTCCGCGATATAGCGGAGCGGACCGGGGGAGACATCTACCTCGGTGTGGTAGGAGGAGTGAGGACGGGTAAGTCCACCTTCATTAAAAGATTTATGGAATTGGCCGTGATACCTAACATCAAGAATGTGTACGATAAAGAGCGGGCTAAGGATGAGCTTCCTCAGAGTGGTGCCGGTAGGACGATTATGACTACTGAGCCCAAATTTGTGCCCAACGAGGCGATTGAAATTGCCGTTAATCAAAACCTGAAGGTAAAGATGAGATTAGTTGACTGCGTAGGGTATCGGGTACTAGGGGCATTGGGCTATGAAGAAGAAGAAGGACCTCGCATGGTAACCACCCCTTGGTACGAAGAACCGATTCCCTTTCAGGAAGCAGCTGAAATCGGTACCCGTAAAGTAATCTCTGAACATTCCACCATTGGTGTGGTTATTTCCACAGATGGCAGTATTACTGACATTCCCAGGGAGAATTATGTAGATTCAGAAGAGAGAGTGGTGGAAGAATTAAAGGATATTAACAAGCCATTCATTATTCTTTTGAACTCTTTGAAACCCCAGGCCAGTGAAACGATGGAACTAGCAGCTGAAATGGAAGAGAAGTATGATGTGCCGGTATTGCCCATTGACTGTGCTGAATTAAAGCAGCAGGATATCTTGAAAATCCTCGAACAAGTCCTTTTTGAATTCCCCGTTAACGAAGTAAACATCAGCCTGCCGCTCTGGATTGAGGAATTAGAAAGCAAGCATTGGCTGAGACAAAGCTTTGAAGATGCTGTGCGGGATACTGTGCGCCATGTGCGTCGCTTGAGAGATATCGAAAGTGCTGTTACCAGTCTGGATGGTTATGATTTTGTGCACCAAGTAAATCTAAAACAAATGGATATGGGAACCGGCTCAGCCTCCATTGATATGGTAGCGAAAGCAGATTTGTTCTATCGGGTGATGACTGAGGAAACCGGCTTTAAAATTGAGGGAGATCATCATTTGTTCCGCTTAATGAAAGATCTGGCAGTGGCCAAACGAGAGTATGATAAAGTTTCCACCGCTCTGTTGGAAGTACGGGAAACTGGCTATGGGGTAGTAACACCCAGACTAGATGAAATGAATCTGGAAGAACCGGAATTGATCCGTCAGGGAAACCGTTTTGGTGTGAAGCTAAAGGCCAGTGCACCTTCGCTCCACGTTATTAAAGCTGATATTACCACGGAAATTACACCTATCATTGGAACCGAAAAACAATGTGAAGAACTGGTACAGTACATGTTGGCCGGTTTTGATGAGAATCCACAAAAGATCTGGGAATCCGAAATTTTTGGGAAATCACTGCACGATCTGGTACGCGAGGGAATTCAAAATAAACTGCACCGGATGCCGGAAAATGCCCAGGTTAAACTGCAGGAAACCTTACAGAAAATTGTCAATGAAGGCAGCGGCGGTCTCATTTGTATCATCATATAATGCAAGAACCCCACAGACCAAGAAGGTGAAAGGTCTGTGGGGTTTCTATTTTTGGTAATAGTCTTGGGATAGTCATAGGAAATGGGAAAATTCATTTCGTAAGTGTTCATGCGCAAAACAGTGCTAAATGGTATTTTTCTTTTGGAAGAACAAATAATAAAGATTATTAGGGCTTGAAGGCTTACTTTGGGAATGCTATAATGTCTACTGTAGAAGGATAATCATCCACTGAAAACGGACAATTGCGAGGTATCAAATGTGACCAAAAAAGAGCCTAAATACTATCTGGTACAAGAGGATATTTTACCGGAAGCAATTTTAAAAACAGTATTAGCCAAGGAGTTGCTGTTAAGAGGGGCAGCCAATACTGTTAATGAAGCGGTGGAAAAGGTAGATTTAAGTCGCAGCGCCTTTTACAAGTATAAAGATAAAGTTTTTCCCTTTCACCAATGGAGCAAAGGGAAAATTGTTACTCTGGAATTACTAATGCAACATCAACCGGGTGTACTATCTACAGTATTAAATATCATTGCCTCTGTCAAGGGAAGCATTCTTACGATCAACCAAAACTTGCCGCTACAGGGATTGGCCAATGCCACTCTCTCCATAGAAACAGCGGAGATGAACCAAGATTTGGAGGAGTTATTAAAGATTATCCATGAGATAGCTGGTGTTCAGGAGGTCCGCTTGCTGGGCCAGAATTAGTAACGGGAAAGGAAGATTAGCATGGAGCGGGTTATTAAAATCGGCCTCTTAGGTTTAGGCACCGTAGGCCGCGGCGTATATCGCATACTGCAGGAAAATCAAGAGAGCATTGAAAAACGGGCTGGGGTTAAATTGGAAGTAAAAAAAATTCTGGTCAAGAGCTTGGATAAAGATCGGGGGATCGTCCTGCCCGAAGGAGTTTTGACCACCGATCTGGCAGAGATTACCTTAGACCCGGAAATTAATATTGTGGTAGAGGTTTTAGGGGGTATTCATCCCACGCTGGATTATGTGCTGGAAGCATTAAATCAGGGCAAGAGTGTAGTTACAGCCAACAAGGATATGGTAGCGGAACATGGGCAAAGATTATTTGCGGCTGCTCAGAAAAATAACTGTGATTTGTTATTTGAGGCCAGTGTAGCAGGTGGCATTCCCATCATTCGGACACTTAAACAGAGTCTGGCGGGGAACCACATTGAAGAAGTATTTGGTATTATTAATGGAACAACTAACTATATGCTAACGAAAATGACCCAGGATGGTTCGGATTTTCAGGATGTACTGCAAGAGGCTCAGGAGAAGGGGTATGCGGAAGCTGATCCTACGGCTGATGTTGGGGGTCACGATGCAGCTCGTAAAATTGCGATTCTGGCATCCATTGCCTTTAATAGCAGGATTCCCTTACATCAAGTATATACGGAGGGAATTACCAAAATTACGGCGGATGATATTGCCTATGCCAACGAATTAGGGTATGTTATTAAATTATTAGGAATTGCCAAAGAACGGCAGGAGGGTGTTGAGGTACGGGTTCACCCCACCTTTATACCGAAAAACCACCCCTTGGCTGCCGTGGGCGATGTGTTTAATGCCGTCTTTGTACGGGGCAATGCCGTTGGGGATACTATGTTTTATGGTAAGGGTGCCGGGGAATTACCCACTGCCAGTGCTGTGGTGGCAGATATCATGGATGCAGCTCGGGACATCATCAGAAATGTACCCGGAATTATTGGTTGCACCTGTTTTACAGAAAAACCTGTCTTAGACATTGGGCAAACCCATAGCAAGTATTATATTCGGTTGCAAGTGGCCGATAAGCCCGGTGTGTTAGCTTCCATTGCGCTGGTTTTTGGCAACAAGGAAGTTAGCCTCAAATCGGTTATTCAGAAAGAAGCAACGGGAAAAACAGCGGAAGTTGTACTGGTAACTCATCGGGTACTGGAGCAAAATGTCACGGATGCTTTAATGGATATTAAGCAGCTCTCCTCTGTACTGGAAATTGCCAATGTTATCAGGGTAGAAGGAGAAGAATAACGTGCAGAGTAATCAACAAGTAATTGTCAGGGTACCTGCTACCACTGCTAACCTGGGACCCGGTTTTGATTGTTTGGGTATGGCTCTAAACCTTTATAATGAGATTTATATGTCCTTTGCCCCCTCCACCACCATTGAAGTGGAGGGGCAAGGGGCTAATGAAATAAAGAAAGATGAAGAAAACATTGTCTGGCAGGCAGCCCGACGGGTATTCGAAGAACTGGGTCTGCCGATGCCGGGTCTAGCGATTAAATTGGTCAATCAAATTCCCACCTCCCGAGGTTTGGGCAGCAGTGCTGCCGCCATTGTCGGAGGATTGGTAGCGGCCAACAACCTGGCAGGGAATAAACTGTCCCAGGATTCGTTGCTGGCGTTAGCCACGGAAATGGAAGGACACCCCGACAATGTAGCCCCTGCTTTGTTAGGCGGAATTGTTATTTCCGTGGTAGCCGCAGGGAAAGTGCACTATCTAAGAATTGATCCACCAGAAGAATTAAGTACGGTGGTGGCCATTCCAGATTTCGAATTATCCACCCGGGCGGCCAGGGAGGTTTTACCCCGCCAGGTTAGTTTGCAGGATGCAATTTTTAACCTAAGCCGATCCGCACTAATGGTCGGGGCTCTCTGTCAAAAAAGGCTGGATTTATTAACGGTAGCAGCCCAGGATGTGCTGCATCAACCTCATCGGGCCCCCTTGGTGCCTGGTTTGGTGCAAGTTATTGAGAAGGCCAATCAGGCCGGAGCTTTGAGTGTTATGCTTAGTGGAGCAGGTCCCACAGTCATTGCCTTCACCCATAATTTCCAGAAGGAAGTAGCCGAGGTGATGGAGAAGACTTTTCTGGAGGCCGGGGTAAATTGTCAGACCAAGAACTTAAAACCCATAGTTGATGGAGCAGCAGTTTTGTGATTTAATATTTTATATAGATAAAGAACTACAGAATTAGAGAGGCAGGATGCAGAATGCTGGTAGTGAAAAAATTTGGTGGCAGCTCGGTGGGTGACCCCGAACGTATTAAGCGGGTGGCCAGACGAGTGGTAGAGGAACATCAAAAAGGCAATCAAGTGGTGGTTGCCGTTTCGGCCATGGGTGATACTACCGATGACCTAATTTCCCTGGCCAAGCAGGTTACCAACAACCCATCAGAACGGGAAATGGATATGCTCCTTTCTACGGGAGAACAAATTTCCATTGCTCTTTTATCAATGGCCATTCGCGACCTAGGCTCTGATGTTATCTCCCTTACCGGGGCCCAGGTGGGTATTTATACTGATGAAGTACATACCAAGGCGAAAATTTTAAAAATAGAAACCGAACGGGTGCAGGCAGAGCTTAATGGGAACCGTGTGGTTGTGGTGGCTGGTTTTCAGGGGATTAATCCCAATAATGATATCACCACCTTAGGTCGGGGTGGTTCCGATACCACGGCAGTGGCCTTAGCGGCAGCGCTTAAGGCGGATGTCTGCGAAATCTTCACCGACGTAGATGGTGTTTACACTGCCGATCCCCGGGTGGTGTCGGAAGCCAGCAAGCTTTCCCATATCTCCTATGATGAAATGCTGGAATTGGCCAGCCTGGGTGCTCAAGTATTGCACCCCCGCTCGGTGGAATTGGCTAAACAATATGGCATACCCCTGCATGTTCGTACTAGTTTTAATCATAATGAAGGAACTATTGTTGAGGAGGCTCCGAATATGGAAAATGCACCAGTGGTCAGTGGAGTTGCCCATGACTATAATGTAGCTAAAATTGGTTTGTTTGATGTTCCGGACGAACCAGGTGTTGCCAAGAAAATCTTTAAGGCTTTGTCCTCCCAGAGAATTAACGTGGATATGATCATCCAAAGTGCTATGCGCAACAAGATGAATGATATCGGTTTTACCATCACCCAGGACGATCTGAGAAAAGCTCTCCAGACGATTGAGGATATTCAGGCGGAAGTGGGTTTTAAAGGATATACTCACGATGAAGATGTAGCGAAGGTGTCCATTGTCGGTGCCGGTATGATTTCTCACCCCGGCGTGGCAGCGGATATGTTCGAAGCCTTGGCAGATGAGGGGATCAACCTGGAAATGATCACCACTTCAGAAATCAAGGTTTCCTGTGTAATTAAAAGAGCTGATACCGAAAAGGCTGTTAAGGCGTTGCATAATAAATTTAAACTGGACGATCTGGAAGCAGCAAAACACTATTACCTATAAAAAACAAATCCCCGCAACTGCGGGGATTTTTGGTTGCTAGGGTCAGCCTTTGGAGCCTTTAGGAACATAGACACCGCCTTCGCCGCAGTTTGTGGGAGCTTTAATTTCTTCTTGGCGTTTATAAATAACCTGCCTGGGCTCCTTCAGTTCCTTGGTTGTTTTATCTTCCATCTAGCTCACCCCCTTGCTATAGGGTGTGAAGGGGATGGCGTCTTTAAACCATAACTTTCTTGTTAATTACTGGTGACTACCTGCCGCTCGACAATGACTTTTCCCAGTTCTTTGGAGCGTTGGGTGGCCCTTAAAATAGCCTTGCGAATAACTGGTTGGAAATTCCCCTTATTCAGTTCATTAATTCCAGCCATGGTGGTGCCGTTGGGTGAGGTTACCTGCTGGCGCAGTACTTCCGGTTGTTCACCGGTCTCAATGAGCATTTTGGTGGCACCCAGCAAAGTTTTTAACACCAGGGGACGGGCTAGTTCTCTGGGGATACCTGCAGCTTCGCCGGCTTTTTCCATGGCCTCTACCAGATAGTAGATATAAGCTGGGCCGCTGCCGGAAAGACCGGTTACCGCATCCAGCAAATTTTCTTCCAGCAGCACCACTTCGCCCATCAGACGGAAGATTTCCTCAGCCATGGCCAACTTATCCGGGGTGGCATACCGCCCCCCGCTGATACCGGTGGCCGATTCCAATACCGCGCAGGAGGTATTGGGCATGGCTCGCACCACGGCAGCTTCACAGGCTAAACCTTCCTCAATAAGAGCGGTGGGAACGCCCGCTAACACCGAGATAATCAGCTGATTTTTGCCAATACTGCCGGTCAACTCTGACAAAGCGGCAAAGACATCCTGGGGCTTCATGGCAAATATAATGACATCAGATTGAGCGGCAGCAGCTTTTTTATCTTGCACCGGCACAATGCCGTAATAATTTCTTAAAAAAGTTAAACGATCTTGGTTACTGCGGTTGGCCACCCGGACTTCACCGGGGCGAACAATGCCGGCAGAAAGCAGTCCCTTAATCATAGATTCACAGATGTTACCGGCACCGATGAAAAAAAAGGTTTTACCATCTAACATTTTTTGGCCCTCCTTAAATTAAGAACGTACCTGACCGGTTCCTCTGACCACATACTTATAACTGGTCAATTCTTTTAACCCCATAGGCCCTCTGGCATGTAATTTCTGAGTGCTGATGCCAATTTCGGCACCAAAGCCATATTGAAAGCCATCTGTAAAACGGGTGGAGGCGTTATGGTAAACAGCCGCTGCATCCACCTGGTGCAGGAATGTTTCAGCAGCTTTCTGATCCTCGGTAATAATACTTTCCGAATGACCCGTTCCGTAGATTTGTATATGAGACAGTGCTTCCTGCAAATTTTCTACAACTTTAATAGAAAGAACCGGAGCCAGAAATTCTGTAGCCCAATCCTCTTCAGAAGCAGGTTTTAAACCGGGAATCAGTTTTAATACGGCCGGACAACCACGAATTTCCACACCCCGGGCCTCTAGTTCTGAGACAGCGTTGGGTAACCAGCCAGAGGCAATAGACTGGTGCACCAGCAGTGATTCGGCAGCATTACATACACCGTAACGTTGGCACTTGGCATTTAATAGTATCTCTAGAGCCATCGAGGTATCCGCGGCTTGATCTACAAAGAGGTGACAGTTGCCCACGCCGGTTTCAATAACCGGTACGGTGGCAGTTTCCACCACCCGACGGATTAGTCCCGCTCCCCCACGGGGGATGACTAAATCAAGCAAACCGTTAAGGCGCAGCATAGCATCCACATCTTGGCGGTCTTCGCTATCCACAAATTGCACCACCTCAGTGGGTACGGCAGTTACCGCAAGTCCCTTCTTAATGGAAGTCACCAAAGCCCGGTTACTGTTGATGGCGTTGGCGCTGCCCCGCAGCAGGACTGCATTACCTGCCTTAAGGCAGAGAGCAAAGGTATCTACGGTAACGTTTGGTCGTGCTTCGTAAACCATGCCCACTACGCCCATGGGGACCCTAACCTTATTAATTTGTAAACCATTGGGTCTCGTCCAGGATTCCATTACCTCGCCCACCGGATCTGGCAGTTCTGCCACTTGGTGAAGCCCTTCTACCATATCTTGCAGCCGATTATCCTGTAAAGCCAGACGGTCCAATAGAGAGGAGCTAAGACCGGCCTCTTGACCATTTTGCAGATCCAGCTCATTTGCTTGTAAAATGCTGACCCGGTCTGTCAGTAACTGTTTTGCCACGGCTGCTAAGGCTTTATTTTTAGCCGCCGTGTCCAGACCGATTAAAACTCTCGAAGCACCCTTGGCTTCGCTGGCCAGTTCCTTCACTAATGACATGTGAGCCAACTCCTTTCACAGACCAACCAGTCTCGATTAATAACTTCTAATCCCCGACGGGGTTTCTCTATGATCAGACGTAAATCTGCTGCCGATAAACTGGTGATTCCTTTGGCTAATTCAGTGCCCTTTTCGTCTACGACAGACACTACGCTGCCGGTGGGAAAATTTCCCTGCACCTGTTTGACACCTACCGCCAGTAGGCTTTTATTAGCCTCGGTAATGGCCTGCACCGCTCCTTGATCAATCAGCAGAGTACCTCGGGCAATGCTGTTAAAAGCAATCCATTGCTGCCGACTCTTAAGAATCTTTGCCGAGGGTTCAAAACTGGTACATAATAACTCTAAGTCAGCGATGGTTTGAATGATGGAGGGGTCTTGGCCGCTGGCCACCACGGTTCGCAATCCGCTGCGGGCGGCTATGCGGGCTGCCGCTAATTTAGTGCGCATACCGCCGGTGCCTACGGGGCTGCCGCTGCCACCTGCTGTTTGTAAAATTGATTCATCAATTTGCTGCACCACGGGTATAAGCTCCGCCGTAGGGTCTTTTCGGGGGTCCCCACTGTAAAGACCATCTATATCCGTCAGGATAATCAAGAGCTCGGCATCTACCAAACCTGCCACTAGAGCACTTAAGGTATCATTATCCCCAAAACGAATTTCTGCAAAGGCTACCGTATCATTTTCGTTGACGATCGGTAGGATTTCCCGATCTAACAATACATTTAAAGTATTGCGGGCATTAAGGTAACGCTTGCGATCTGCTAAATCCTCCTTGGTCAAGAGAATTTGACCCACATGAAGGTGCTCTTTACTAAAAAGTTCGTTGTATTTTTCCATCAGCAATCCCTGCCCCACCGAGGCGGCTGCTTGCCTTTCCGGCATGGTTAGGTGTTCCCGGCTCCAGCCCAGATGCCCTAACCCGGTTGCCACCGCCCCAGAGGAAACCAATACTGGCTGCCAACCTTCCTGCACTAGTTTTGCTATGGCATTAGTTAAAGCTGACATGCGCGATTCATCCAATAGACCTTGCCGATCTGTCAGGCTACTGCTGCCTATCTTGATGACCACTCTTTTGTAATTTTCCATGACTGCAGCCTCCTTATGAAAAAAACAAAACCCTTTCGTCCCAAAGGACGAAAGGGTAGCTTTCGTGGTACCACCTTTATTAATGCATTTCAAAAAAATGCATTCACTTGCTGCCCGGTATCGGGGGCTGCCGGTTCGGTTCAAATCCCGAACAGCTCCGGAGTGGGGTTTCAAAATCCATTACCCGAGGGATCTCCCAGCCGACGAATCCCACTCTCTGTCAGGTTAATTGGTTTTTACTTGCTCCATCATAGCCTTTATTCCATTAGCACAATTATATCCACCTTCGAGCAGTCCTGTCAAGTCAACCAGGCATAATTTCAATGAGCACCCTTAGGTTCCTTCAAACATAATATAGGGAACAAATTATGTGGAGGGGTTTACTTTGGTAGAAATTGTTAAGGTATCGAAGCCCAAAGAGTGGCGTCTTTTTCTTGATCTGCCGCAGCAAATTTATCGTCGTGATCCGTTGTGGACACCCTTGCCAGGGAAGGGGCAACAGTTGTTTCAAAGACAGACCAATCCGATTTTGCGACATGTTCGTTATCAATGTTTCCTGGCCCTGGAAAAGGGTGTACCTGTAGGCAGGATCGCAGCCATCACCGATGATCTGCTGCCCGATCAGCGGGTGGGCCTATTTGGTTGCTTTGAAGCAGTGAATCGCTCTCAAGTGGTGCAAGAATTACTCCAAGCGGCGGCCTTTGATTTAAAAAACAAAGGAAAAAAACAAATGCAGGGTCCTGTAACCATGAATACCTCCCAGCAGGTGGGACTTTTGGTAGAGGGTTTTCAGATCCCACCCCAGGCCTATATGCCCTACAACCCAACCTATTATGGAGAACTACTGGAGGCTAATGGTTGTTTTCCCTTACTGGATTTATATTCCTATCTATGGGACGGCCAAATTAAAAGAGCGGCAACCTTAAAGGCAGTTGCCAGTAGAGCAGCCAGAATTCCTGGCATCAGATGGCGCAACATTAATCTTAATGATCCATGGAGGGAGGGACAGCGATTTGCCGAACTGCATAATAAAACAATGACGAATCAATGGGGATTTGTGCCTATGAACCAAGAAGAAGCGGCTGCTTTTCTGTCGGGTCTAAAGACCTTTGCCGACCCTGAATTGTTGTTTTATTGTGAAGTAAATGGTGAAGCAGTGGGAGTGTGCCTCATGATGCCTGATACAGGGCCCCAACTGCGGGCGGCCCGTAGATCTAGGATGTTCCCCGTATTCCAAGTGCCCAGGACCAGAAATCTACGGGTGGGGGTACTGGGGGTCATCCCTGAATATCGGCGTCGGGGTGTAGTAGCTTTATTAATAGACCGAGCCGTGCAACTGGCTTATAAGAAGGGTTACCACCGAGCAGAGCTGTCCTTAATTATGGATGGTAATAAAGAGATGAATAGCATTATTACCAGTGCTGTGGGAAACTCTGAGAAAAAAGTGTTTAGGATTTATCAAAAAGCAGTAGATTGATCATTTTCATGGTAAAATTTGTGACGCATTAGAGTTTATTGACGTATGATGGAAAAAAGACTTTCTGAAAGGAGTAACGATATGTTTAGACTTCCACCGATCGATGATCCCAGAATGGCTCTATTTGGTCTAACGATGCTAAGCCAAAAGAACCCTGCTATGGAACAACATTTAGAGATGGTAGCCGGAATTTTAGAGGCAACCCGTAATTCTCTTTCGGTTATCCGGGGAGAAATGCGTAATTTTCAGGCCTCCATGTATACGTTAGCTGCTGGGACCCCTCCTGAATTTAGCACCCAGCCGGTGCATGTCACGGAGGAACAATATACGGCAGATATTCCGCCAAATTATAGTAACCCTAATTATAGCAGTCCCAATTATTCCAATCCTAACTACCCACTCCCCACTCCCCAAGAAGAGTTTCCGCCGGTGGTGGAAACCATGCATATCAAGGATAAACTGGAGCGAGTGATCAAAGCAAACCCGGAAAACATGAGGGATTTTTTGGATGATCTGGAACGGCTCATTAGAAAATATCGTAAGTAAAAGGAGCAATCCACAGCGTTTTTAGACACGGCTGTGGATTTTTTATGTCCAACTTTTGGGAATAATAACTAGTAGCTATGCAAATTTAGCAGGATTTTAAACCAATGTGTCGAATAACATAAACTTCGTTAACGACATTTATGTGAGGTGATAATATGCCTATCTATGAATTTGCCTGTAAAGCCTGTGGCAAGGTATTTGAAAAATTGCAACTTGCCGGCAGGGAAGACCAAGTAAAGTGTCCTGTATGTGCCAATGAGCAGGTTGAGAAAAAAATCTCTGCCCCCTTCCTGCCCAGTTCTGTGGGTAAACCTGCCGATAGTGCTTCTTGTGCCGCCTCTGCCAAACCAGGAGGCTGTGCTTCTGGCGGTTGAGGAAGATAAGCCAAAGAATTGCGGTCGCAATGAGTGGAAATTAACAAAGGAAGTGTCGCTATTTTTGGGGCGACACTTCCTTTTTGCTTTTTAAATTCTAACTTGTCCTCCTTAGAATATGATAAAGAAAAGGGCTCAAGGGGGAAGGTATGTGTACCTGCCAGAGATGATCAACAGCTTTGGAGTCTTATTCGTTCTTTTGGGAACGTTGTTGCTTTTTATTCATTCCTTAGGTCCTATCCAGGTTAAAAATCGCTTGAGGCCAAAAATGTCTTTGCCAAGGATAGGATTTCTGGAGTACCTTTTTCGGTTATTAAAGTACCCCTTGTTTTCCATTACCCAAATGCCAGTATTTTTGCTGGTATTTTTACTGGGCTATGGCTTGATTTTGTCCTTTTATTATTGGTATCAAAAAATCCAGTTGGGGTTATCTGGCCTGGTGGGATTAAGCATCTTGACCACGATAGGTTCTCTAATTTGTGTTTCCATCATGATGTCACCTGTTTTATATATTACCCAAAAATATCTCTTCGACTATGTGCTGGAATCACGAATTTTTCGTATTGTCATTTACTCCGTCTTAGTGCCTGTCTTATATATTTTTTTCATCCATGATTATACCCCGGGAGCGGTGGTGCAAGGAATTATGCTGTCGGGGTTGATCCTAAGTTTTTACCAGATCTTTCGTGGAATTATTCTCTGCCTAAGGACACCCGGAACTGTCTTTAACTATTTGGATAGCCGATTTTTACCCATTCTTATGATCATATCCTGGTTATTAATCATCCTGTTTAACTTATTTACCATGGTACTTCTGGTTTCAGGAACTGATCCTTACTCCTTTGTAGATGGTGTTGGGCCAGTAACGGAACCCTTAAGACTTTTATATTTCACGGTGATTACCTTTACCAGTGTGGGATATGGGGATATCACTCCCCGGGGAAGCTTTGCTGTGTTTATCACGATTGTGGTATCGGTGACAGGTTTTCTCTATTCTGCTCTGTTTATTGGTGGAATTATGGCTGTCTTTACCAATCGGGGTGGCAGGCACTAGGAACGCAGGATTACCATGTCGGAACAGAGAATAAGAATTTAAAAATGCAAGCTTGGAGGCGTTTATTTGCGTATTGCAACCTTGGCAGCTAATTACCCTCAACCCTTGGCGAATGCCTATCTCACCGATTTTTCAAGGGTAAGCCGTTTTTTTACCTATCATCCTCAACAGCAAAAGGATTTTGAGGAGCGTTTTCATTATTTGCTGGAGCAAAGGCGTGCTCTTGCACCATCCTTGGCGGTTCACCTGCAAGAATTTAATCGGCAATTGGGCTGTGGCCATAAGACCCTGGAAAATATTGAGCTTTTAGCATCCGGCGGGGCAGTGGCGGTAGTAACCGGCCAACAGGCCGGTATCCTAACAGGTCCTTTATACACCGTTTATAAGGCTATGGGGACAATCCGTTTGGCGACGGAGCTTTCCCAGCGGCACAAGCGTCCTGTGGTGCCGGTTTTTTGGATTGGCTCAGACG
>CAMKDG010000087.1 GCA_946411205.1 uncultured Desulfotomaculum sp. | reverse complement strand
CATATTTCAATAGGGGGTATTTTTTGTTTGTAAAAAGGGGGGAATTAAGTTGGAATGGAAGACTGTCATACTAAGTACACTGGGTCTCCTTGGCCTCTATTTGTTTGGGACAATCTTTGCCCGTCCGTTGGTACTGGTTGGCAAGCTAGGACTGTCTTTGGCGGTGGGGGGTATCCTATTGGTTCTAGTTAATGTAGTTTGTGGCGGACTGGGTATACACATTGCCATTAATCCCATCACACTCCTCACCGCGGGGATTTTACAAGTACCGGGAGTTGTTCTCCTGGTATTAGCCAACTATATTATTCTATAAATAACGATATAATAATTTTTAACATTCGAATAAGCAAAGAGCTTTAATCCAGTCAGCAGCAGGATAATACCGTTCAAGGGGTGGAGCCACCTTTTTGGCCAATGGTAAAATCCTTTATTTTAGCGGTTAACATCCCCAAAATGACGTTTCGCCGAGCCATCGAAAATGGAACGTTAACAGTTGTTCTAGCCTGTTAAATTGTTTAACAAATTGTTGACTTCCCTAAAATTAACCTATATACTGAGGAAAGGAACGCGGGATATGGTTTAATATCCCGGTTCTTGCTATTTACAGGCCTTTTAGGAATTTTCTGAAATGGATAAACTAAGTCAACAAAAGAGTGGAGGTGGGTGCACCATCTCGAAGAGAATTGTTGAGGCTTACGTTGGCGAATATGCCAGCGGCAAAAGCGAAGTGGCAGTAAATCGGGCCTTAGAATTGGCCCGTGATGGACGAAGGGTCAACTTAGTAGACCTGGACATTGTTGAGCCCTGTTATACGCTACGTCCTATTAAAAAAGAACTGGAAACCGCAGGCATGACAGTTTTAGCCTGGGAGACTCGGGATACAATAGGACTAGGAGAAGCAGGAAATATTATTAAGCCTGAGTGTAGGTGGGCATTATACCGTGAAGGGGATGTTATTTTAGACATCGGTTACGGCGTTGAGGGTGCCAAAACCCTAAACCTACTGGAAGGTGTAGACGAAACCCCGGAAATGCAAATTTTTGCTGTTATTAATGTTAAAAGGCCCATGACATCCACGATACCAGAAATACTTGACTACATAAAAGAATTGGGTCCTATCGACGGCTTAATCAACAATACCCATTTGGGTGACGAAACAACCCCGGAGGTTGTTGAAGAAGGTGCCCGGATGGTGACAGAAGTTTCTAAAATTCTGGGAATCCCAGTGGTGGCTACCACTGCAGATCAGGAGGTGGCTAAAAAAATTGGTCAGCAGGATGTGATGGGGAACCCCGTACGACCCCTGACTCGATTTATGCCGCGAACTTTCTGGTAGGACAACCAGACCAACATACAGAATTACCCATGTCTCACAAAGTACCCTGGAATCTTTAATTTAATCAGGAGGTGTGGTATCTCTCATGTCCGAAAAACCCATTACCGGAGAAAAACGGGCGTTTATGACTGGTAACGAGGTAGTTGCCTGGGCAGCCCTGGCAGCAGGTGCCGACATTATGTATGGCTATCCCATTACCCCTCAAAACGAAATCATGCACTACTGGACCCGTCAAATCCCCAAGTATGGCCGCAAATTCCTGCAAACCGAAGACGAACTGTCTGCTGGTTTCACCACAGTGGGTGGTGTTTTAGCTGGGCTTAAGGCATTTACTGCCACCGCTGGCCCCGGCAACACCCTAATGCAGGAACCCCTATCCATGGCTGAAATGATGAGACTGCCAGTCGTTACCGTCGTTCAACAACGTGGTGGCCCATCTACTGCTACTGTTATCTACTCCCAGCAAGAAGTTACCCTCACCACCCTGGGTGGTAACGGAGAAGGCATGCGTGTCGTTTACTCTCCCAGCAATCACCAAGAACTGTTCGATTATACCATTAAATCTTTCAATACTGCCTGGAAATATCGTTTCCCCACCTTCGTACTGGGCGATGGCTATCAGGCCAAAATGCGTGAATCTGTAACCCTGTACGATCCTGAGGAAAAGGGTATTACCTTTGTTACTCCCGAAAGATATGTTGGTAAGCCAGGCACTCCCGGTGTAGACCGTGACCCCGGCCACTACCGTAACACCTATAATACCGAAGAAGAATTATTTGAAGTATTGCAACAGCATTTTGCTGATTACGAAAAAATGGCCCCCGAAGTGGTAGAATACTCCCAAGAATCCGTTGAAGATGCCGATGTCATCATCATTGGACATGGTGTGGTGTTCCGTGGCGTACGGGATGCTGTTAAAGAATTAAGAGAAGAAGGTCTCAAAGTAGGGTATTTCCGTCCCATTACCCTCCGTCCCTTCCCGGCAGAGCAGTTGAAAGCCCTGGCTACCCAAGGCAGAAAGCTACTCATTGCAGAATCCGCTCAGGGTCAATTGGCAAGATTGGTGAAGGACGCCATCTATGGCGCAACTGCCGAGATTGTTCCGATGTTCCGTCCTGGTGTAGGTATTACCACTGAGCAAATCGTGGCTAAAGTGAAAGAGGTACTCTAAGAAATTTCTTCTCAATTAAGGAGGGAGGTTCCCACATGTCTGTGTCTCCACAACCTGCCATGCCTAAAAGCTGGCGTGTAGAAAGCAAACCCCATAAATTTTGCCCCGGTTGCGGCCATGGTCTGGTGTTAAAGTGCCTGGGCGAAGCCATAGATGAACTGGGTATTCAAGATAGAGTTGTTTTTGGCTGTGACATCGGTTGCTCTCTGTTGTCCTGGGATTTCTTTAACTGTGACAGTGTGCAAACCCACCACGGTCGTACTACTCCGGTAATGACCGGTATTAAGCGTGCTAATCCCGACCTCATCTGCATTGCCTATATGGGTGATGGCGGTGGTTATGCCATCGGTATCGGCGGTATTGTGAACGCTGCTGCTCGTAACGAAAAAGTAACCGTATTGTTGGCTAACAACACTGTATATGCCATGACAGGCGGCCAGATGTCCCCTTGCACCATGCCTGGACAAAAGGTTGAAACCGCTCCCTATGGACGTGACCCTGAAGCAACCGGTATGCCTACCCAAGGGCCGGAAATGCTTTCCGCTATCACTGGCGATGGTGCTTACGTTGCCCGTGGTACCACGGCGAACATGAGACAGCTAAAAGGTTACATTAAGAAAGCTCTGCAAACCCAAATGGAAGGCAAAGGGTTCTCCTTTGTTGAAGCATTGGCAGCCTGTCCTACCAACTGGCGCACCAATGCTGAGAAGACTTGGGCCTTTGTAGAAAAAGAAATGCCTCAGTACTACAAAGTTGGGGAAAAGAAAAACCCCTTCGAGGAGAAAAAGGAGGCTCAGCAGAATGGCTAAAGCTGTAAAAATCTGCTTGGCCGGTGAAGGTGGCCAAGGGGTTCAATCCGTAGCAGAAATTATTGCTGCTGCTGCCAATGCCGAAGGCCGTGAGGCCCTCTATATTCCGAACTTCGGTGTAGAACAACGGGGTGGTGTATCCATCGCGTACCTACAAATCGATGATAAAGCCATCGGTGCACCCAAGTTTGACAAAGCCGATATTCTGGTTGCCTTAAGCGATCGTGCTGTACGTCGCTGCAAGCAATATATTGATGCCAATACCGTATACGTTTACGATACCAGTATTGAAGGCGTGGAAGAAGATCTGCCCAAGGAAGGCGAAGCCAAGAAAGTGTTGGCTATTCCCGCTCTGGAAATTTCTAAAAACGAACTGCACCCCCGGGTCTTTAATATTCTGATCATGGGTGCTGTTATTGGAGCCACCAAGGTGATTCCTGTGGAAGCTGCCAAGGCTGCCATTGAGAAGAAACTGGGCTATAAATTCGAACAAAATCCCAAGCTGCGCGAACTGAACTTCAGTGCCATTGATCGTGGCATTGAATTGATGGAATAGGGGGGGAACATCATGGAATTCAAAGGTCGTACCCTGGAACACACGAAAGGTTACTGGACGCTCTTCCCCGGTCTTTGCAAGGGCTGTGGTCTGTGCATCCAGAAGTGCCCCAAAAAGTGCATTTCCTGGTCCAAGGTCTTGGGTGTGTATGGCACCCCCTCGGTAGAATCCACTGACGAGTGTATCGCCTGCGGCATCTGCCAGATGGTTTGCCCCGACGTTGCCATCCGGGTGGATAAGAAGAAAAAAGAAGCCTAGCCATTAGGCCAGGTTATAAAGTGAGAAGCACTCCTTTTCAGTGGGAGTGCTTCTTTGTGTGTTTTTGAGGCACAGAGTGGCACAAGGGGACGGTTCTGCTGTGTCAAGGTAAAACCCATGGTAGAATCAAGGAAAAAAGAAGGGCTGCGAAACCGTGCCCAGAACTCGACCATCCCATATTGTCCAAAAGTCCTAAATATTGACACAAGAGAACCGTCCCCTTGAGTCTACCTTGTGTCTACCGCCGCCGGAGCAGCGCCTTCACCCCCGTTGCCAGCCATAGCAATAGCGGAATACCGTACTCAAAAGGCAGAGAGTAGGCAGGCCAGTACATTTTAAGGAATTCTTGACTTTCCCCTGCATCATGATAGATGATCATAGCAATGCTCATGAGCAAAGCACCTCCAGGCAAGATGAGGGGTTTATAGTCATCTATTTTAGACCAGTGAGCAAAGCCCGTTACGAAAGCATAATAACAAATAAAGAATTTGGCAATGGCAAAAATAAACCAGGTCATGGCAAAGGGGATTAACAGCAGATTACTGCCGGGGATAGAGTTAAGTACAGACACAATAGCCATGATTGAACGGGAGGCTCGTTCGGCCCCGAGTATCGTTATTACCTGTAAGATAATAGCAATAGCAACCATGGTTGCTATAAGTTGACCCTGAATAAGTGGGATAGCAGTTCTTTTTGAACCTTTTATATTAATAATGAACATGCCAACAAGTATAAGCTCTCCCCACGGAAAAGATGTCAGGTAAACAGTGGCTTTAACGACGGGAGACCAACCATCCTCCAGTATCGGGAGCAGATTGTTAAAATCGGCGCGGGGTAGGGTATAGAGTAGTAACGAGATATTGAAAAAAATTGAAAAAGACAGCAAAAGCCCAAACGCTCTGCAAAAAGTCTCAAGACCCAACAAAAGAGCAAAGGCCGTTATGGCCACAACAAAAAAATAAACGATAGGGGTAGGGGTTTCTGCCAGCATGACTACTCCAACAAAATCCCCTATATTATGCAATACCAAAACACCTAAGTGGAAGGCAAACCAAATAAAGAGTAACCCGATAATTTTCCCCGGTAGACCCAGAATGGACGTGCTATATTGTACTAGGGATTGACCGGGGTAGGCCCTATTTAGAGAAGACAGGATGAGCAATAAGACGATGCTTGGAACACATCCTAATACTAGGCTTAAAACGGCACTTTGGTTAGCATATTGAATTAAAATGCTAGGAATGAACAGTAAGGTTGTTCCAATCCCAAAACCAGCCAGCAACAACATGCCTTGCCCTGGGGAAATATATTCTTTATCCATCGGCAACTCCTGATGTGAATTTGCAGTTTCATGTTTATAGTTGGTTGTTCGGTTTTAATCTATTTTTAATCACGGCTGCTACCCAGAGCAGTAAGGGAATGCCAAATTCAATGGGTAGGGCAAACACCGTCCAAATGGAACTAAAGGTAGCTTCTTCGATGGGATTAGAAAAACTATAGATGCCAAGTACCATGAATAATGCACCCGCCGGTAGGATCAGTGGTTTGTAATCGGATAGTTTGGCCCAGTGAGCAACGCCGGTGACAAAGGCGTAATAGCATAAAATTAATTCGGTAACGGAGAAGACAAACCCATTCAGTGTTAGGAACGGTAATATGAGACCACCCCCGGAGACCGTATTGATAGCTGCTGCTATGGTGTAGATACTGCGGGAAGCCCGCTCCGGCCCAAGGGTAACGATGGCTCGTTCTATGACTAAAAACAGGATGAAGATAGCAAAGATAAACCCGGAGGATAGTTTTGTACCAATTCCTCGCAGATTTTTAACTTGGTAGATAATCATGCTAAAAAGAACGAGTGCTTCCCCCACAGGAAAGGACGTAAAATTTAAACTGGCGTGGATAACCGGTAACACACCATTGCTCAAGATAGGCAGTAGCTTGGCAAAGTCAGCATTGATCATAGAAAAGGCCTGTATTATAAGGGCCAGCATAATCGTAAAAGCAACTAGCAAACTAAAGGCTCGAGCTATGACCTCAAGGCCCAATCTAATCCCATAAGCGCACAAGAGGACAATAAAAAAGTAAAGGATTGACGGGGGGGTTTCAAATAAAATAATGGAAGTAAGAAAATGTACAATACTACGCAAATTAAGAGCTCCTAAAAATAAAAAAAACCAAAGCATGAGTAAGCTTAGAAAGTACCCTGGCAACCCTAGAATGGAGTTGCTATATTGCACCAGGGATTGGCCGGGGTACATCTTATTAAGGGAAATCAGCAAACTAATAAGCACCAGGCCAGGAATTGAACTCAGCCAAGGGACTAGCCAGGCATCTTGTTTGGCTAGCACAATAGTCAAGGAAGGAACCAGCATCAAGGAGATGCCTATCATAGAGCCGATTAGTAAGAGCATGCATTGTCTGGCAGAGATATATTCCTTTTCCAAAGAAAAGCCCCTCCCCCCTATTTTGGGCTACTGAGTTGTGCCTAGCAGCTGCTCCAAGCGCAGAGCCAGTGGATCAAATAACTTTATAATTAAATGGGTAGGGTTTGGCAAATTCATATCCAGGGTGATACCGTAACTGTATACGATGGCGGGTAGGAGCAAAAAAGAAAAGGCTGCTAAGTCCCGCCATTTTTTTTGCACGATCAACCGGGGGACTTCGAGAAGAATAATGATTAGGAAGGCCACGGTTACCAATAGTAACGTGAAAACCATCAGAGTCACTCCTGTCTTAATGAAGTTTAACGGGATTGGTAATTAATCCTGTGCCACGAACCCGTCCTTCTACGGATACCTCAACTTCTATATCTTTTAGCGTTTCGGACCACTGCTGGGAAAGCTCTTGCTTCCATAACGTTGGAAAGGCTCGGTGTACCGCCGGGGCAAAACCCAGAAAATCGCTGTTGAGTTCCTGGGCCCGGGAAACAGCTGCCATAATTTGCTCTTTTACCGTTTTTGCGATTTGTGCCTCTATCTCTTGAATGTGTTTTTCGTCTAACTTGGTGCCGGGAGTTATCTCTCCAATGTTGCCATCCACCTTAACCTGTATTTTCATGATTAATTGTCCATCCTTGATCACAGGCTCCAGTTTGCTGCTACTTTTAAGGATCTCAAAAATCATTTTGTGATTTTTCATATGCAAAACCAACAAGCCCTCTTTGACCTTACCTTGAACCCACAAGAGGCCTCGGCCCTCCTTGTGGTTAAGCCAGCCCACCAGTTTCGCTTCTTTAAAAACAGCCGTATCCATAATGCGTAGTTCCTTAGACCGTTCAGCTTCCTGGCCAGACATGGAGACCGTGTTATTTTTCTCCATCAGGCCTTTCTGAAAAGTAACCCCTGCGGTATAAGCCTGGGTTTCGGGGTTGCCTAATTGCTGGATAAATTCACCCAAGGTCGAAACGGCATATTTGGAATTACGGTCCCTGATCATAATAATATTGGCCAGTGCCTGAGCCGGCGGCTCTTTCAAATTACCGTGGGTGTTCATGATCTCCGTCAAATCATCTTTGGCAATTACGACCCAGGCATTTTGTTTAAATTCGGGGTCTCTTTCGATAAAATCAATTACATCTTTGAGGCTTTCCCGGGCTAGTTTTTCCGAAATAATAAAGATCTTATTATGGGACCAAAATAGAGTATTTGGGGATTTCTGGGTTAGATTTCGCACAGCATCAAAGAGGGTTTCCCCGTTGCTGTACCAGTTATGAAAGGTATCATGGCCCCCCGCGCCCCCGCCAACGTTGGCGCCACCCGCTCCGGGCATCTGGGGAATCACTGTTTGGGCAATGACTATGATGCTGCCGTCTTTTCCACGATCTAACCCCGCACCGATAACAATGCCGGTTTGTTCTGCTTCTCGTAAATCCCAGCAACCAGTGCTATTGATTAAAAACAAAAGGGCTAAAATGGTCAGTAATTTTTTTCGCAAAATACTACCTCTTTATCGTGATCTACTTTGGTGGTTTTGGTTTTTGGTGGTTACCCATGGATTGTCTATTTTCCTGGACCAACTCTGGCGGACGTTTTTTTCTGCTCCAGTGGGGTGCCAGTACTAGGGAATCTTTTAAGCCTTGCAGATTAAAGGGGGCCAAGGGGCTTAGATATGGTACGCCAAAACTTCGTAAGGAGCATAGATGAAGTAAGATGGCCAGTAGGCCTACGATGACTCCAAAAAGCCCTAGAAAAGCGGCCGAAAGCATTAACGGAAAACGCAGTATCCGTACAGAAATACCCAGGGTATACTGGGGGAGGGTAAAGGTGGCGATGCCAGTAAAGGCAACTACGATGACCATCAATGGTGAAACAATATTGGCCTGAACCGCTGCCTGTCCAATGATCAAGGCACCCACAATACTAATGGCCTGACCCACCGGGGCCGGGAGGCGAATACCTGCTTCCCGCAGGGTTTCAAAGGCCACTTCCATAATCATAGCCTCTAAATAAGCGGGAAAAGGAACCCCTTGTCGGGCTGCGGCAATACTAATCAGTAAGGTGGTGGGAATCATTTCCTGGTGAAAGTTGGTAATGGCAACATAGAGGGACGGCAATACCAAGGCCACCAAGAAGGCGGTGTATCGGAGCCAGCGGAGCAGCGTGGGAAAATAGAACTTGTAATAATAATCCTCTGAGGCTTGCAGTAAACTGACAAATTGTCCCGGCACGATAAGTGCCAAGGGGGTATTATCGGTTAGAATGGCTACCCGGCCTTCTGCCAAATTGCCAACTACTTTATCCGGCCTCTCGGTAACCAGCATCTGGGGAAAGGGTGAGTAGGGGCTATCCAGAATTAATTGTTCGATGTAGCCGCTTTCCAAAATAACGTCAATATCAATTCTGTTTAAGCGGTGTCGAACTTCCTTCACCAAATCCTCAGAAGCAATGCCCTTCAAATATACGATACATACGTCGGTGCTGCTTATTTTACCAATTTTCATATTTTCTACCATGAGATTGGGGGTAACCAATCGCTTACGTAGCAGGCTGATATTAATGGAAAGAGTTTCAATAAAAGCTTCCCGGGGACCCCGTACGGAGTTTTCCACTACAGGTTCCGGGATGTTACGCATCTGGTAGCCCTTGCAGCTAATGATAAAGGCTTGGGGGCAATCATCCACAAACAGTACAACATCTCCGGTAAGAATCAGATTTGTTGCGTCATGAAAATTATTATACTGAGCCATTTCCGCCCGGGAAACGAGACCCCCGCTTTGTAGTAGTTTTAGCAGAGCTAATCCCGTCGTTTCTTTCGGACGAGGTGTTAATAACGGTCGCATAATGTCACGATCCAATATTTCTGGATTAATCATGCCATCCATATAGAATAAAACCGCTTGTAATGGCTGTTCCGAGCCTAGGGGAAACTGTCTTTGGACAAAGTCAACGTTTTGCCCCAAAATTTTTGTCATCCAATCCAGATTTTCCTGGAGTGAGGCTGCAATGGGCAGGTTGATTAGTTCTTCTTTGGTATAAGCATCAGGTAAATCTAGGTCAGTTTTCTTTTTTGATTGCTTTACAGGTCCTTTCTGAGAGCTAAGCAAATAGTTAAGTTTCTTTAACCAACCCATTTTTCTACGCTCCTAACAGAAATAAAGATATAGCATAGTATTTTCCCTTGATCACGAATTATGTAAAAACCTGCAAAATTTGTAAGCGTAGAGAAAGAGTTCTTAAACTAATAAGGAAACAAATTAAAACTACCGACTGGTGCAGTCGGCAGTTAATAATTTCAAACACACTAAATTTTCGCAGGAGCATACAATAGATTAGTAGAATACGGTCTTTATTTAAGAAATTTTGGCGAAACTAGGCTTATAATACTGAGCGGGGGGTTCCATGATGAAAGAAGCTATTACCTGTGTATTTTGCTGTAGCAGTATGGAGGAAAAAAACTTTGGTATTGTTATTTTGGGCAAGTACATTTGTGCTGATTGCGAAAGAAAGATTGCCCACCTAACGGGAGATGATCCCAATTACGATATCTACCAAGGTGGTCTTAAAAGAATATGGTTTAACGAGGCCTGATTTTTTGCCAGAGCCTCTTTCTTTTTCTCCAACCTAGTTCGACGGTGAGCCAACTCGATATCGCCTTTTATCTGTCGCAAAGTAAATTGATCCAGCCCGGTTAAGGACGCAACTTCCATGTCATTTCGTCCGCTTTTCCAAAGTTTAATAATTTTTGAAACACTGGTACGATAGCGTTTAGATAGAGCTTTTTCATCGATTTGCGGGGCCAGTGGTTTCCGCATTGATGGTGCTCCTTTCTGTTGGCGGTAGTTCTTTTTAACAAAACGCCGGAAGCTTCGTTTGCCCTTAGGCATTCGGATATGCTAAAAATAGTATCCCCTTTGCGAAATAACCTATAAGCTTAAACTATTGCCAATAAAATCAGAAACTTAAATAGCAGTTAAAAACTGTATATGATAAAATAAATTGTTAAGGTGGTTTAAAAACCTTTGAGGGTATATAATGATGCAGAGTAAAGCACCCTTATGGGAAGCTCTTATAAAAAATAAAAAATCTACTTTTGCTCAACTGCATATTCCCGGTCACAGGGGTGGCAGAGCCATTCCTTCTGAGTTTTTAGAAGCTGTTGGGAAAGATATTTTTACATTGGATCTCACGGAGGTTCCTGGGCTGGATGATTTGCATAATCCGGAGGAAGCGATTGCTGACGCTTTGCAACTGACCTCAGAATTATTCCAGGCGGATCAGAGCTTTTGGTTAGTGAATGGTACCAGTTGTGGTTTGGTTGCCTTGATCTTGGCTTGTTGCAGCAATGGCGGTGAAATTATTTTGCCCAGAAATGCTCACCGTTCAGTGATTTCCGGGTTAATATTATCTGGAGCAAGGCCTATTTATTACCAACCTGAGGTAATCAAACCTTTTGCTTGTTTAGCAGGTCCCTCGGTAGAACAAATTGAACGATTACTTAAAAAATACAAGAATGTCAAAGCAGTTTTGGCTGTTAGCCCTACTTATTACGGCATCCTTGGGGACCTAGCCGCATTGGCCGAAGTTTGCCATCAGGCAGGAGTACCTTTATTGGTGGATGAAGCCCATGGCAGTCACCTGAAATTTCACCCAGAGCTGCCTCCCGATGCCTTAGGCTGCGGGGCGGATGCTGTGGTACAGAGTTTTCAT
This sequence comes from uncultured Desulfotomaculum sp., assembly GCA_946411205.1. GTDB lineage: Bacteria > Bacillota > Desulfotomaculia > Desulfotomaculales > Desulfotomaculaceae > Desulfotomaculum. The sequence goes on along the minus strand of CAMKDG010000087.1, from coordinate 3,109 downwards.
AAAACTGGCGGATCGCTTACGCAATCCTCGATGTTGCACATCAAAGGCAAGAGAATCAACCGGGAGCGGTTGGCAGATGCCCTAAGGATGGTACAAAGTACGAGTCCCTCCTACCTATTGATGGCATCCCTGGATTTAGCCCGTCGGCAATTGGCCTTGCAGGGAAAAGAATTGCTGGAGGATACCCTTACGCTTGCTCGTTGCACGAGGGACAGGCTTGCCCAGCTTACGGGAGTAAAGGTATTAGGCCCGGCACAGCTGGGTGGAGACGGTGCCAAATATCTAGATGACACCCGATTAACGATTTCCCTATTGGAACTGGGGCTAACCGGTTACCAGGCAGCCGAAATTTTGCATCGTAACTATGGTGTTGTTGTAGAAATGGCGGATTATGCCAGCGTAGTGTTAGTTATTTCCCTAGGAACCACTAAAAAGGATTGCCAGCGATTACTACAAGCCATAGAAGAACTGGCGATGACCCAAACTGAACAACCCGTTCAGTTTCCTAAAACCTTGCAGCTGTCGTCGCCAGTAGTAATTCTTAGCCCCAAGGAAGCCTGGCAAAGGGAGGCAACAGATGTCCCTTTGGAAAAAAGCAGGGGATGTATTTGTGGCGAGACAGTGGCTGTTTATCCGCCGGGAATCCCTGTAGTTTGTCCCGGTGAAGAGATTACCCCAGCAGTTGTAGAGTATCTGCGAGAAGTTAGAAAGCAGGGCATTCGGGTGCAGGGGGCGAGAGATGGGTCTTTGCAGCAAATTAGAGTAATCGGGTAAGAGTTTGTGCCTTAACAAGCAGGCCGTAAGCCATAGGCCATTGGCTTATTATAGTGGTTATACTATTATAGAGGGACCAAGATTCCAACAGGTTCCCTTTAGGCAACAGTAATTTTATGGTTACTGACTGCTCGTTGTTGTAACCTCTGAAAGAAGAAAATAACTCAAGGCCAATGGCTGATGGCCTAAGGCCAGACCCCAAAGAATTATCCAAGAGCAGGGGGTGTTACCCATTTTCATCGTATTCGAAGGTGTTGACGGATCGGGTAAATCCACCCAACTACACCTTTTGCATAAATACCTGACAGATAAAAAGATAGCAACGTATACCACCCGAGAGCCTGGAGGCACTCCGGTGGGGGAAAAAATTCGTGAATTGTTACTGGACCCCGCTTTTTCTGAAATGCAGGAGCGTACCGAGGCTTTATTGTATGTAGCAGCCAGGGCACAATTGGTGGCTCAGGTCATTCGTCCCCGGTTAGAGCAAGGGGATGTGGTGTTGTGTGATCGCTATATTGACTCTACAGTGGCCTATCAGGGTTATGGCCGGGGGATGAATGTAGATTTTTTGGTGAACATTAACAAACTAGGTACTGGCGGCTTACAGCCCCAATTAACCATTCTCTTGGATATCTCCCCGGAAGAGGGGCTAGCCCGCTCCCGCCAAGAGCGCCCGGCGGATCGTTTGGAAAAGGAATCGTTGGCGTTTTATCAAAGGGTACGTCAAGGATATCTGGACTTAACCAAGAAAAACCGCTCGGATTATCTGGTGTTAGATGCTCGGCTCCCTTTAGAAGAACTACACAGGATTATTTGTGATACAGTGGGTGGGATGGTCGGTGTCTAGGATAAATGAGGTTATTGGACATCGGGAAATTGTTCAGACCTTAAAAAATTCATTGCAAAGAAATAAAGTGGCCCATGCCTATTTGTTTATGGGCCCTTCAGGGGTAGGTAAACAAGTGGTGGCCCGGGCTTTGGCCGGGGCGCTGCTTTGCGAATCACCAGTGGAGGGAGATGCCTGTGGCCATTGCCGTTCCTGTCGCCAGAATGAAGGGGGAAACCACCCGGATTTGCATATCGTACGGCCCGTGGGGACATCTTTAAAAATTGAGCAGATTCGTGAATTACAAAAACAAGTGCAATACAAACCCTATCAAGGTCAAAGGCATGTCTATATCATTGAAAAAGTGGACACCATGACTCAAGAGGCAGCCAATAGTTTCCTGAAAACTTTAGAAGAACCGACTGGGCAAACCGTTTTTATTTTGAGCACCGACCAGCCCTATGCTCTGTTGCCAACCATTCTTTCTCGCTGTCAACAATGTCAATTCCGACCATTGCGCAACCAAGAGGTAGTCGAGGGATTAATGAGATACTGTCAGCTGGACAAAGACACGGCTGACAAGTTAGCCCCCTTGTCTGGCGGTAGCCTGGGGCGAGGTATCATGTTGGCTGAGGGTGGGGCCTGGCCTCTACGGGAAAAAGCGTTGGCAGTTAGCCAAAAACTTATGCAGATGAACGAGTTAGAAGCCTTAAGACTGGCGGAAGAATTATCCGAAGATCGTGGACAAGCAGCAGAATGTTTGGCCATACTATTATTGTGGCTGCGTGATTTACTAATTTATCATTACACGGAAGACCGGCACTTGCTCATCAATCAAGACAAGCTGGAAGTGCTGTTAGAGCAGGCCCAGAGGTACAGGCCCGGTCTATTACTGGCAATCATTGAAGAAACAAAACAGGCCAGGGAGAGAATATTGGCTAATGCCAATACCAGAATGACTCTGGAAGCGTTACTGTTGAAAATACACTCCTATGGAGGATAGAATAATGCCCGTTAAAGTGGTTGGCGTACGTTTTAAAGTTGCAGGTAAGGTTTACTATTTTGACCCGGGGGAAATTTCTTTAGAAAAAGGTAATCATGTAGTGGTGGAGACAACCCGGGGCATTGAATACGGAGAAATTGTGATAGGGCCTAAGGAAGTATCTGATGATGAAGTGGTAGCCCCTTTAAAACAGGTGTTGCGTATGGCTACTGAGGAAGATGATCAGCAGTTAAGGGAAAATCAGGAAAAGGAACAAAAAGCCTACCAAGTAGCTTTGGAGAAAATTGCTTATCATGAACTCCCGATGAAGCTCATTAGTGTAGAACAAACCTTCGATGGTAATAAAATTATTTTTTACTTTACTGCCGACGGGCGCATAGATTTTCGGGAATTGGTAAAAGATTTGGCGGCTGTTTTTCGCACCCGTATTGAATTACGTCAAATTGGTGTGCGAGATGAGGCCAAAATGGTAGGCGGCTTAGGTTGTTGTGGCCGGGAACTGTGTT
>CAMKDG010000086.1 GCA_946411205.1 uncultured Desulfotomaculum sp. | reverse complement strand
TGACTTTTGACTTGACCTATGCATCCATCATCTTCTGTTTAGTTTTCAAAGACCATTTGTGCTTTACCCGCTCTCGCGACCGGAGCTTTATCTTACCATGTCTTTCACTATCTTGCAAGTAAAAGTTTTGGTAATTTGTCCAACATTTTGTGCTTTATGACACTTTTTTATAATATCACTGTTTTATTTTTGGGTCAATTATTAATTTCATATTTTTATTATAACTCTGAAATTATTGAGCCAAAAATAAAACACACAACTAATTGGCGAAAATTAATATACCATGACAAAATATAGTTTGTCAATAAATTTTAACGTTTATAAAAACTTAACTTTCTTAGTGCCTTATAGGGCATAACCTAAAGGTTATAAGCAAGCAAAAGCCTAGTTTGTCCTTATACATAACGGGAGTCTATATTTTCAAAATACGCAAAAAAAAGCTGCCTAATCGGGCAGCTAATAAATTATTTTTATTTAATCTCATCACTTTCTGCGTTTTCTTCGTTGATAACTCTGGCAATTGCTACGATATGATCGTTCTCCGCAGTTCTCATCAAGGTCACCCCTTGGGTATTACGTCCTACGGTAGAAACCTCTTTAGCTTGTAATCTAATCATAATTCCTTCGGCACTAATCATCATAACTTCGTCCTCTTCATCGACCACCAGGGCACCCACTACAACGCCATTTCGTTTAGTTGTCTTAATGTTGATAATTCCTTTTCCGCCACGGGTTTGCGTACGATATTCGGCTAATGGAGTACGTTTTCCATAACCATTGGCTGTGACTGTAAGTAATTCTGCGCCTTCTCTTGCTACATCCATATTAACCACAACATCATGATTATTTAGTGAGATACCTTTTACACCTCTAGTTCCTCTACCCATGGGACGAACATCTTTTTCAGAGAAACGAATGGCAATACCTTCACGGGTACCTAGAATAATTTCTTCTTTGCCCCAGGTTAGTTCCACAGCTACTAACTTATCATCTTCATCTAGATTAATGGCAATTAAACCATCCCTACGAGAAGAATTATACTCAATTAAGGGAGTCTTTTTAACAATACCCTTTTTAGTAGCCATAAATAAAAAGATATCTTCTTCAAATTCTTTTACCGGAATAACCGTTGTGACAAATTCATCATTATCTAAGTTTAGTACGTTTACAATGGGGGTTCCTTTAGCCGTTCTGCTTGCCTCGGGAATTTCATGTACTTTTAGCCGGTACACCTTACCTTTGTTGGTGAAAAACATCAGATAATGATGTGTAGTTGCTATAAACAGATGCCGTACGAAATCTTTCTCTTTGGTACCCATTGCTGTTATTCCTTTACCACCACGGCGCTGGCTACGGTAAGTATCTAACAGGATGCGCTTGATATAACCCTGGTTAGTAATGGTAACAACCATATCTTCCTGTTCAATAAGATCTTCTATATCAAAATCACCGGCAGCTTCATTACTGATGACTGTACGACGAGCATCAGCAAATTTTCTCTTCACTTCATTCAATTCATCACGAATGATGCCGAGTACCTTTTGCTCATCTGCTAATACCGAACGTAAATAATCAATTTTTTCCAGTAGTTCTTTGTATTCCTTCTCTAATTTTTCGACTTCCAAAGCAGTCAAGCTACGTAGGCGCATTTCTACAATGGCTTCGGCTTGAGTTATTGATAGATTAAATTTTTCTACCAGACCGCTTTTCGCCTCATCTGTATTTTTAGATTCCCGGATTGTTTTAATAACTTCATCCAGATTGGCTAGGGCAATGCGTAAACCCTCTACAATGTGTGCCCTTGCTTCGGCCTTTTTTAATTCATATCTTGTCTTGCGGGTAATAACATCCTTCTGATGCTCAAGGTAATAAAAGATTACTTGGGCCAGATTTAATACCTTGGGTTGTCCATCTACCAAGGCAAGCATAATAATACCAAAACTTTCCTGCATCTGGGTATGTTTATATAATAAGTTAAGTACCACATTGGGATTCGTATCTCTTTTTAACTCAATAACGATCCTCATACCTCTGCGGTCAGATTCATCCCTAAGGTCAGTAATACCCTCAATCTTTTTATCCCTAACCAATTCAGCTATTTTTTCAATTAACCTGGCTTTATTAACCTGGTAGGGAATCTCATTAACAATAATAACTGGTTTACCATTGCTTTTTGTCTCTATAGTGGATTGGGCACGCATTTTAACACTACCACGACCGGTACGATAGGCTTGACGGATACCTTCTTTACCCATAATGATAGCAGCACTTGGAAAATCTGGCCCTTTAATGACTTTCATTAAGTCATCTGGAGTAGTATTGGGGTTTTCAATCATCATTTGCACACCATCAATAACTTCTCCCAGGTTGTGTGGAGGAATATTGGTGGCCATACCAACCGCAATACCTGATGAACCATTTACTAGTAGATTCGGAATTTTAGCAGGTAGAATAGTTGGTTCTTCGGTACGACTATCATAGTTAGGTATAAAATCCACGGTCTCTTTTTCGATATCTGCCAGCATTTCCAAAGTGATTTTAGCCATGCGGGCTTCTGTATATCGCATAGCTGCCGGAGAATCACCATCAATAGAACCAAAGTTACCATGACCCTGAATTAATGGATAACGGCTGGAAAAATCCTGAGCTAAACGCACCATGGCATCGTAAATAGATGCATCACCATGGGGGTGAAAGTCTTGCATTACCTTACCAACAATACCCGCACTTTTACGATAAGATTTATCCGGGGTTAAACCCAGTTCATGGATAGAGTAAAGGATCCTTCTATGTACAGGTTTTAGGCCGTCCCTTACATCCGGTAAAGCTCTGCCAACAATTACACTCATAGCATAATCTAGGTAGGAATTGCGCATTTCGTTATTAATGTCTAATGGGATAACCTTACCAATTTGGGAAGTCATATATGAATACCTCCGGTTAAATAATTAAACATTGAGAGATTAAAAAGGGAAATCTTAGATTAGCAGCTTCCCAGGTTATGATCTTTAATGACGTATAGGGTATGCCAAGTCGTAGACGTACCCTATAAAAAGTTTTCCGCTTATTTTAATTAGTTTGTTATTATATTACAAGTTTTGCCAAATTGATTATAACAAAATCATTTATAATTCGCAAATTTTTGCTTTTTAACACGCTTTTGTTAAGTATACAAAGACCGGAGATATTGCTCCGGTCTTTGTGCACTATCAACTGCCTTATTTTATAGGACCATATGCTAAATATCTAAGTTCCGTACGTATCTGGCATTTTCCTGAATAAAATCACGTCGGGGTTCAACTCGGTCTCCCATCAACATCGAAAAAGTAGCATCTGCTTCTATGGCATCTTCCAATGTCACTTGCAGCATGGTTCTGGTATCCGGGTCCATGGTGGTTTCCCAAAGCTGCTCGGCATTCATTTCCCCTAGACCTTTATACCGTTGAATATTTAACTTATCATTACCAAGTCTTTTTAATAATTCTTCCAACTCTTGATCACTGTATACATAACTATCGTGTTTTCCTTTGCGAACTCTGTATAAAGGTGGTTGGGCCACATAAACATAGCCTGCTTCTACCAATTGCCTCATGTGGCGGTAGAAAAAGGTCATTAGTAAAGTACGAATGTGGGCACCGTCAACATCAGCATCCGTCATAATAACGAGCTTATGATAACGAGCTTTACTAATATCAAAATCTTCTCCAATACCGGTACCCATAGCTGTAATCATGGCCCGTATTTCTTCATTGGCCAGAATTTTATCCATCCGTGCCTTTTCCACGTTGATAATTTTACCCCGAAGAGGCAAGATAGCCTGAAAACGACGATCTCTGCCCTGTTTGGCAGAACCACCAGCGGAATCACCCTCTACCAAATACAGTTCAGAAGCGCTAGGATCCTTTTCGGAACAATCCGCTAGTTTACCGGGTAAGGCCATAGACTCCAAAGCACTTTTTCTACGAGTCAGTTCTCTTGCTTTACGAGCAGCTTCTCTGGCCCGGGAGGCGGTTATCGCTTTTTCAATAATCTTCTTGGCTACCGAAGGATTTTCTCCTAAATAAGTGGAAAATTTTTCAGCAAAAAGTGAATCTACAATTCCCCTTACTTCGCTGTTACCCAGTTTTGTCTTGGTTTGACCTTCAAATTGGGGTTCTGGTACTTTAACACTGATAACAATGGTTGCACCTTCTCGAATATCTTCCCCAGATAAATTGGCCTCGTTGTTTTTTAGGATATTATGACTCCGACCATACTCATTAATCACCCGAGTCAAGGCTGTTTTTAGTCCAACCTCGTGGGTACCACCATCAATGGTGTGGATATTGTTGGCGTAGGAAAGCATGTTCTCTGCGTAACTGTCATTATATTGTGCTGCAACCTCAACAATAATCTGTTCCTTTTCACCGCTGACATAGATAGGTTTCGGATGCAACACTTGTTTGTTTCTATTCAAGTGTTTTACAAAATCTTTAATTCCGCCATCAAAATCAAAAATTTGTTCGTTAACAGGGTCCTTTCTTTCATCCACCAGGACTATTTTGACCCCTTTATTTAAATAAGCCAGCTCTCGAATTCTCTGAGTCAGTGTTTCTAGATTAAAAACTACTTCCTCAAAAATTTCATCATCGGGAGTAAAAGTAACTTTTGTACCGGTGGTTTTGCTTTTACCAACTATTTTTAGATCACTTAACGGAACGCCTCGACTATATTCCTGTTGGTATATATTTCCATTTAATTTAATTTCTACTATTAATTTTTTAGAAAGAGCATTTACTACGGATACACCTACACCGTGCAGACCACCGGAGACCTTATAGCCGCCGCCGCCAAACTTACCACCGGCATGCAACATCGTTAGAACAACTTCTACTGCCGGTCTACCTACTTGGGGTTGTATATCTACTGGAATACCGCGACCATTATCCTCTACGGTGACAGAGTTATCTGGTCGAATGGTAACAACAATTTTATCACAGTACCCTGCCAGGGCTTCATCAATACTATTATCAACTACTTCATAAACCAGGTGGTGGAGGCCTCTGGCACTGGTGCTGCCAATATACATACCAGGCCGCCGTCTAACCGCCTCCAGACCTTCTAGGACTTGAATTTGGTCGGCACTATATTTATTTACCTGCTGTTCTTGGTCCATCATATTCTGACCTCCATCTGTATACATTGACTCCACATTATACCATACCACTATTCTCCACTCAAGAAGGTTCCTTACCGTCGAAACTTAAAAAGAAAAAGGAGTGTCGCAGAACCAGTTTTTTGCGCACTCCTTTTTGGCCATCAGCCCTTTGATTTTACCTATTAGCACTCAGTTTTTCAAAGTATTTATCAAAATCAAACCAAGTCAACAGCTAATTAACAACACCGGTTCATTGTGCAACAGTCACTATTCGTCCTCTTGGTTTTCCAAAATGTTATCAGAGCGCTTTTTAAGAGTGGTGCAGGAGATAGGGGAAATAAAAATTTCCTTTGAGGTAATGACAAAGGATTTTTCTTTATCCTGGTTAGAAATTGGTTGGATAAATCCCTCATCCTTAGCAATATCAACAAATTCTTTGGTAATAGCAGAGTTTTTTGTTCGGGAATCCAAAATGGCTATAATGTCTTTTTTTAATACAACGACATCCCCACCTAAGTGTAAAAACACTAAAGTTCCTCCTTTGCAGTAAGATTACCAGCATTGACTTGCCAAAGTAACCCAGCACCTTTAATCGTATCTTCAATTCCTCCAGTAAAACTGGCGGTAATAAAGGTCTGCACTTTATTAATTTTGTCTAGCAGCATAGTCTGTCTGCTATGATCCAGCTCAAACAAAACATCATCCAGCAGTAAAATAGGATAATCTCCAAATTCCCGGTACCACAACTCCAATTGAGATAGTTTTAAGGACAGAGTTACCGTTCTCTGCTGTCCCTGGGAACCAAAGGATCTTGCTTCAATACCGTTGATGGATAGGGATAGATCATCCCGATGGGGACCCAGCATAGTTTGGCACCTTTGTATTTCCGCGGGTCTCATTTTTTGTCCTGTTTTTAAAAAAATTTGATAGATTTGTTCTTCTGTTAAACCAGGTTCCAAAGCCAATGAAGACAAATATTTTGCCTGTAATTCCTCGGCTCCTTTGGTAACTTTATGATGAATACTACGGGCAATGGGAATGAGTTTTTTTAGTATCTGTAGTCTAAGATAAATCACCCTGGCACCATGTCGGTAGAGCTGTTCATCCCAAACTTCCAGCATATCCTGGCTCTGAGAAGTCCGCTTATCCCTGATCTCTTTTAGCAAAGCGTTTCTTTGCGTTAAAACCCTAGCGTATTGACGCCATGTTTTACTATATCCAGGATTAAGAGAACCTACATCGTTATCTAAAAATTTTCTTCTCTCCTGTGGGGATCCTTTAACCAGATACAAATCCTCAGGGCAAAATAAGACAACACCAAAGTGATCCAACTCTGCTCTAGGTGTATCTATGCCGTTTATTGTGAGTTTTTTATTATTTTCCTTTATTTTCCATTTAATATCTACATTTCTGGAATTAAACAATACACCAGTACGAATGGTAGTGGTGTCATTTTGCCAATGAATAATATCTTTATCCCTTTCTGCCCGAAAGGAACGGCCACGAAAGGTATAATAAATCGATTCCAATAAATTCGTTTTTCCCTGGGCATTGGAGCCAGTGATAATGTTAATGGCCTGATGGGGTTGAAATGACTCCTCTTGGTAATTACGAAAATTTTTTAGAGTAACATTTATGACCCGCAAAATTTCACCCTCATATCACAACTTAGAAGAACTTGGCTTAGTTTACCCCTTGGTATGTCAGAAAGTTTTATACTTCCTGACATACCAAAAAACTTTCGGTACCTTCTACTTCTACCAGATCGTTATTCTTTAACATTTTACCTCGCCTAGTCTCAACCACATGATTTACTTTGACTTGACCTGCCTGAATCATCATTTTGCTCTGACCACCACTACCAGAAATATTAGCCCATTTAAGAAATTGATCTAGGCGAATCTCACTTTGCACTTTTACCCTTAGGGGCACACGATTTTTTTCTGTCAATGGAACCTCTCCTTAGATTGTGCGTACCGGTAAGACCAGAGACAAATAATCGTCTCCTTCCACTGGACGTAAGATACCAGGGCTTAGGGGACCAGAAAGGTCTAAGTAGATATCATCACTGCCAATAGCTCGTAAGGCATCGATTAGATAAAGAGCATTAAAGGCAATTTGCATGGTATCTCCCTGTAGGTAAACGGCCACTTCCTCGTGAATTCTGCCCACTTCCGTATTGGCAGTGATAATAATTTTTTCTTCTTCTATGCTGAGGCGAATAATTTGCGTGCCAACTCTAGCCAGTAAGGAGGCCCTCTCCACTGATTCTAATAAATCTTTTGTTTTTAAGCGGATGCGTGTTTTATAACCTTGGGGAACCACTTGACGGTAATTGGGAAATTGTCCATCAATCAGACGAGAAATAAATAGTGTATCTTCCATACCAAAAATAATCTGGTTATCACCCATGGAGATGGTTACATTTTTGTCTGCAGCGCCAATAACCCTGGCTAATTCATTTAAAGTTTTGCCAGGAATAATTACATTTGTTTCTTGTAATTCTGATGAGGCAGTAATTTCTTTTAAAGCTAATCTATGGGTATCGGTGGCTACTAATTTTATTGTGCCCTCTACAGCTTCCAGTAAAACACCTGTAAAGACAGGACGATTTTCATCTGGTGATGTTGCAAAAAGGATTTGGCGTAGATGCTCTTTTAATTCTTCTTCGGCAATAATGATAGAATTTTTACCTTGAGGATTCGGAAAACCAGGGAATTCCTCTGCATTAAATCCATTAATGGTAATCTCCGATTGACCATAACGGATAACAACATTAACCCCTTCCTGAGTTTCAATTTGGATCGGGGTGTCAGGTAAACGCCGGACAATTTCACCTAAATATTTAGCCGGTAAAACGATAGATCCTTCTTCTTGCACTGTGCAAGGAATAATACATTGAATACCCATTTCCAGATCAGTACCCTTTAGTTCCAGTTGATTGCTAGTAGCCGTCAATAAAATACCGGAAAGAATGGGTAAGGGGTTTTTGGTTGATACGGCCCGTTGAGCAGTGCTAACCCCCTGGATTAAGTTCTGACGGGTACAGATTATTTTCATAGTCGTCCCCCGTTATAATTTTATTTTTATTTAATAGATTTTTAGGCTAGTAGTAGTAATAAGGGCTGTTAATTTGTTAAGAACACTGGCAGAGTAGGTGTTTATTGAAAAAATAGCTTTTTTATACTGTGGAAAAGAATTAGAAAGCTTGTCCACAGTATAAAAACAAAAATAGCTCATAAATTCATTAATCCACATTGTTAACAAAAATGTCCACCAGTTATGCACATTATTCACTGATTCGTTTTCTTAATTCTTTAATGGTTTCCTGAAGTACAGGATCCATTGGCAATTCTGATATAATTTTATCGCACGCATGTATTACTGTAGTGTGATCACGCCCGCCAAAGGCATCACCAATCTTTGGTAGCGATAAGTCTGTTAATTCCCGAGCTAAATACATGGCTACTTGTCTGGGAAAGGCAACAGACCTAGTCCTTTTTTTATTTTTAAGATCCTCAATACGTAGGCCATAAAAATCTGCTACTGTTTGCATAATAAGTGGAGTTGTAATAATTTTAGGCTTACTGGGAGAAATAACATCTTTCAGTACTTCTGCTGCCAATTGAGGGGTAGCTTCCTTTTTCTCCAAAGAAGAAAATGCATTAACCCGGATTAAGGCCCCTTCTAACTCTCGAATATTAGAGTGTATTTTGTCTGCAATGTAAGCAATGGTCTCATCCGGAATAATATTAATATTCTCCAACTGAGCTTTTTTTCTTAAAATAGCAACTCTGGTTTCGTAGTCAGGAGACTGAATATCTGTAATCAAGCCCCATTCAAAACGGGACCGCAGCCTGTCCTCCAGAGTGGCAATTTCTTTTGGTGGTCGATCACTGGAAATAATAATTTGCTTATTAGCTTCGTGAAGGGTATTGAAAGTATGGAAAAATTCTTCCTGTGTACGCTCCTTTTTTTCTAAGAACTGAATATCATCAATTAAAAGAATATCCATACTTCTATATTTATTACGAAACGCTACAGTCTGATCATCACGGATGGAGTTAATGAGTTCATTCGTAAATTTTTCCGATGTAACGTAAGCAACCTTCTGGCGTGGATTATTTTCTAATATATAGTGGCCAATGGCGTGCATTAGGTGAGTCTTACCTAGTCCCACACCACCATAAATAAACAAGGGGTTATAGGCCTTAGCAGGTGATTCAGCAACTGCCAGTGATGCGGCATGGGCAAAACGGTTACTATTGCCAATTACAAAGGTATCAAAGGAGTATCTTGGATTGAGAATATTAGTATAAGGTTCGTCTGTAGTCTTTTCCTTTGGTTTACTAGGCTGATCTAATTCCTGACCAGCTAAAATAAATTGTAAGGAAACTTCCTGATGCATAATCGCTTCGAAAGATTGCTTAATAATCGGGGCGTAGCGATCAGCCAGCCAGCTTTTTGAAAAGTGGTCGGGTACCTCCATAATAATGTTGTTGTCGTAGAAAGCCACTGGCTTGCATTTGGTGAGCCAAGTTTCAAAGGAATGCTTATTAAGTTGTTTCTCTAAGCGCAATAAAACCTGTTCCCACCTGCTTTGTATGTCGTTTACCATGAAATAAAAAGACCCCCTGAAATCTAAAAAAATACCTTTATTTATGTTCACTTTTATAACAAAGTGAAAAAAAACCCTTAAAATAGTAAGGGAATAAGTGTCATCCTACGATGTCGGACTTTTAGTATTAACAGAGTTGTTCACAGTTTTATCCACAACCTGTGTAAAAACTTAATAACTAAAATTATCCACAGGCGTACATCAATAATACCAAAACTGTCAAGGCTTATCAACAAATAAATAGATATTCACATTTGGTATGGATATCTAAAACCCCTAAAAATTTCAAAAATACTAGCATCTTGACGAAGAGCCGTAATTTGCATATAATTTTCAGTGACTGTCTTGTATTTCCAACTGTTGAATATACATAAATTCGTTGAAGGAGGTGTCATAGTTGAAGCGCACATATCAGCCTAAAAAACGCCGTCATCAGAAAGTGCATGGTTTTTTGAAGCGCATGTCCACAAAATCTGGCCAAAACGTACTGAAGAGAAGACGCTTAAAAGGTAGAAAACGTTTGTCAGCATAAGGCCGCTTCGTGGTGGCCTTTTCCTAATTTGTATATACTTTTTGTTTGTTGGATAAAATATCCATTAAAAATCTATTTTGGAAGTACTTTATGTCGAAATTTGTTTCTTTAAAGAAGAACTCCGATTTTAAAAGTGTATACAGTAAAGGTGTTTCCGTAGCCAACCGTTACTTGGTACTGTATAAATTACCAAGTAAGGGTTTGGAAAGAAGATTTGGTTTTTCCATTAGTAAAAAGGTTGGTAAGGCAGTCTGCCGCAATCGCCTGCGTCGCATATTAAAAGAAATTTGTCGTTTAAATTTGGCACGTTTTTCTGAAAGATGTGATTATGTGTTTATTGTTCGTCAGGCTGCTGCAGACCAAAATTACCACCAAATGGAAAAACAAGTTTGGCATGTGCTGGGTAAACTAAATAAATAGGAGTGGGATGAATGCGGCAGGTTGTTTTGTTTGGCCTCTACTTTTATCAAAAGTTTATTTCTCCTCTTAAGCCACCTACTTGCCGATTTTATCCTACATGCTCCCAATATTCTATACAAGCTGTTGAAAAATACGGTGTGGTAAAGGGATTGTGGTTAACTGTCAAGAGATTGGCTAAATGTCATCCTTTCCACCCGGGAGGATACGACCCAGTATAATGTGGATGGACCTTTAAGGGAGGTTACTTATTTGTTTGGATGGTTTCATGTCATTGTAGATGGAATGACTGGTCTAATGAATTGGCTCTATGGCTTTACCTTAAGTGTAGGTATTCCAAGTTATGCATTAGCTATCATTTTGTTAACGATCTTGATTAAAGTAGCTTTATACCCCCTTTCCAAAAAGCAAATGCGTTCTATGGTGATGATGCAGAAACTTGGTCCTGAAATAAAGGCAATTCAGGATAAGTATAAGGGTAAAGATCCTCAGGTTATGCAGCAAAAGATTATGGAGCTCTATAAAGAGAACAATGTAAATCCCATGGCAGGCTGCCTGCCTCTTTTAATTCAAATGCCTATTTTGATTGCTCTTTATCGTGCTCTTTTTGCGTTTCCTTACCTTAATGAAGCCCATGCTCATTTCTTCTGGGTAAAATCTTTAAGTGATAAAGATCCATATTTTATCTTACCCTTACTAGCTGCTGCAACGACTTTTATGCAGACTAAATTAACGACTAATGCACAGGATCAAACTCAGAAAACCATGTTGTATGTTATGCCTATCATGATCGGCTGGATTTCCAGCACCGTACCTTCTGGTTTAGCTTTGTACTGGGTGGTATTTAACGTAGTGGGGACAATTCAACAGTGGTTTATTAATAAAGAGACCCTGCACCTTAAAGAGGGGGTAACCGGAGTTGAAGGTAGTAGAAAAGGTCGGTAAAACCATAGATGAAGCCATAGAACTTGGACTTCAAGAATTTGGTGTATTAAGGGACGAAGTAACCATTGAAGTAGTTGAAGAGCCATCCAAAGGATTATTCGGTTTAATTGGATCTCGTCCCGCTAGGGTTAAGCTAACATTGAAAGATAATCCGGTTAGACGCGTAGACCGGTTATTAAAAAGTATTTTTGAGGCAATGGAAATTCCAGTGGACTTCTCTATTAAAGAGCAAGATCAAATACTGCTAGTTACCATGGAAGGAGCAGATTTGGGAGTTCTTATTGGACGTCGGGGTGAAACCTTAGACTCATTACAATATCTAATTAACCTCTCCATTAATAAAAATCAAGAACAAAGACGGAAGGTTATATTGGATGTAGAAGGATACCGCCAACGTCGAGAAGATACTCTACAAAAATTAGCTCAGAGATTAGCAGATAAGGCTAAACAAAGAGGTAGAAGTGTGGTTCTGGAACCCATGAATTCTCAGGAACGCCGTATTATACACACTGCATTGCAGGGCAGAGATGATATTTATACTTTTAGTGAAGGTGAAGAACCTTTCAGAAAGATTATTATTTCTCCAAAGAAATAAATTTTTAATCTCAAAACCCAGCAACATAGGTTGCTGGGTTTTTTGACAGATCAGAAAGTATAAAAATTTCTATTGACGAAAGTATAAGAAAAACTAAGGCTTCCGCCTGTGTCTAAAGACTTGGCATAAGCCAAGTTTTTCTAATAAATGATTATTCATTTATTAACCAAAATGATGGAGGCAAAAAAATGCTAGAAGATACCATTGTCGCCATAGCCACTCCTCTGGGAGAAGGTAGTATCGGTGTCATCCGTATGAGTGGACCCAAGGCCGTAGAAATTGGGCATAAAGCATTTTGTGCCAAGAAGAATAAAAATTGGTTTATTAAAGATAATTATAAAATTATCTATGGACATGTAATAGATCCGCAAAGTAATGAAATTGTAGATGAGGTTCTTCTCTCGGTTATGCGGGGTCCCCATAGTTTTACTGCTGAAGATGTGGTAGAAATAAGTTGTCACGGTGGTATTGTTTCTTTAAAAAGAGTGTTAGATTTGTTATTACGCATGGGTGCTCGTTTAGCTGAACCGGGTGAATTTAGTAAAAGGGCTTTTATTAATGGGCGCTTAGATTTGGCTCAGGCGGAATCGATTATTGATATTATTAAAGCTAAAACGGATGCCGGAGCAAAGATTGCTATAAGTCAGCTACAGGGATGTCTATCAGAAAAGGTGCTTACGTTACAAAATGATATTTTAGGATTATTGGCGAAAATAGAAGCAATTATTGATTTTCCAGAAGACGATATACCTGAGCAAACTTTAAATGAAATGAATTTGTCCTGTCAGCGTTTAATTAATGTAATTGAAAAATTACTTGATCATGCTGATAGTGGAAAAATTTACCGTGAGGGTTTAAAGACAGTCATTATTGGTAAACCAAATGTTGGTAAATCCTCTTTATTAAATGCCCTACTTCAGGAGCAAAGGGCTATTGTTACAGATGTACCCGGTACTACCAGGGATGTTATAGAAGAAGTATTAAATATTAAAGGAGTTCCCTTAAAGATTATTGATACCGCTGGTCTTAGGGAGACTCAAGATTTAGTAGAAAAATTAGGTGTTGAAAAATCCAGACAATTATTAAGTGAGGCTGATTTAGTCCTTTTAGTGCTAGACGCTTCCACTGGTATAGTTCAAGAAGATCGAAAAGTATTTGAAATGATAAATGATAAACGCGTTCTCATTTTAATTAATAAGATTGATATTGCTGCTAATTTGATTAATGTCGATGAATTAAAAAAATATTTCAATGACAATGTGATCTTAGAAATTTCGGCCCAACAAGAAATTGGTTTAGACCAATTAGAGCAGAAAATAGTAGATTTAGTTTTAGCAGGTAAATTAACTGCAACCGAAAATATTTTAGTATCTAATTCTAGGCATAAAAGTGCCTTGGAGAAAGCTTACATGCATCTTAAAGAAGCCCAGCGAGGAATGATGGCCTATATTCCAGCTGATCTGGTATCCATAGATTTAAAATCTAGTTGGGAATTTTTAGGTGATATTACTGGTAATAACGTAAGTGAAGATTTAATTGATAGGATATTTGCAGATTTTTGTATTGGTAAATGAGGTGGATATTTTGCGATATCAGGCAGGTAATTATGACGTTATTATTGTTGGAGCTGGACATGCCGGCTGCGAGGCGGCTTTAGCTTCCGCTCGTATGGGTTGTAAAACGTTGGTATTAACCTTAAACATGGATAGTATTGCTTTAATGCCGTGCAATCCTGCGGTGGGAGGGCCGGCAAAATCTCACTTAGTAAAGGAAATTGATGCGTTGGGCGGCCAAATGGCTCTTACTACAGACCTCACGGCTATTCAAATGCGTATGTTAAATACGGGCAAGGGACCGGCTGTTCATGCCTTAAGGGCCCAAGCTGATAAATATAGATATCAGCAAATGATGAAAAAGACATTGGAGGTCCAGGAAAATTTAGACGTTAAGCAAATGCTAGTGGAAGAAATAGTTGTTAAGAACGGTCAGGTAACGGGTGTTGTTACTCACCTAGGGGCTGAGTTTTCGGCCCGTGCTGTAGTAGTTACCACTGGAACTTATTTAAAAGGAAGAATTCTTATTGGCGATGTTTATTATCCTGGTGGACTTAACAGTCAATTTCCTGCGGTTACTTTAAGTGATAATTTAAAAAACCTGGGTTTGGAATTAGGTCGTTTTAAAACAGGAACCCCAGCCAGGGT
>CAMKDG010000085.1 GCA_946411205.1 uncultured Desulfotomaculum sp. | reverse complement strand
GCATATCCATGAATGCAGAACCCACGATACCAGTAACGTGCTTTACCCCTTCTTGCAATAGTGTTTCAACAATGGCTTCACTCGGTGTCATTTTTACTTTAGACAATTTACTTCCCCCTTTTTATAGTTAGTTAATGCTATAGTAACCATCACGCATCATAACATAACAACATCATGATGTTAGTACCAGTTATGCTAAAAAATAAATGAAGCTAGCTCCTCGTTCTGTCGTGATGATGTCCGTACCAGTACAATTAAAAAAAGTTTTTAGGACCTACTCCTGGATAGTTTAATACGAAAGGAATACATGTCTGACCTATAGATACTTCTCTCATACTCAACAGGGTTGCTCTCTAAATCATAGATAATTTTCTTAGTTTCCAACACACTTGTAAACGGTTCTATCTCTAATAATCTGGCTTCATCACAGGTTGGCACTCTAGCAGTTATTACATTTTCTGCTTCTGCTAAGGTTATTCCCAATGATGTCTCTAGTATGTCGTAAATAGGAGCATTATTAAGATCAAATTGTCCTAACTTTTGCCCAATTTCAAGCGGGTAATATTGTTTTTCAATGGCTACCGGGATGTCATCGGCATACCGCAGTCTTTCTATCACATAGACTTCGCTAGCACCCAGAGGAAGAGCATTTTCCTTACTTGTATCAATGCCTTGTCGGAGCAATTTAATGCCTGGCTTTAAGCACATCTCCCGTATAATATCATTGTATGTGCTAAGATTGCCCAGCCATTCTTCAACTGGTTGAAAAGAGATAAATGTACCTCTACCATGTATTTTTTCCAATACACCGTCTTGAACAAGAGTGTTTATGGCATTTCTAACTGTAGATCTGCTAACAGAAAATCTTTCCATCAACTCTCGTTCACTCGGTATCTTTTCTATATGAAGTCCTTTGAATATCTCCTCTTTTAATAGCTCAGACAATTGAGCATGTAAGGGTATTGGACTCTTGTGATCAATTTCCACGTCGTCATCCCTTCTGTGTTAACTTATGCCTACCAGTTAATCAGATTATATATCCCAAATTATAGTAAGTCAACACACATTATTTATAAAGGAGATTATCAAATAGAATCCATTTAATACAAAGTAAAAAGATACAAAGAAACGTAATTAAAGAACTAATTGAGACTCGTCGGTAATCTTTTGACGAAGTTTTAAAAACTCCAGATCGGTAAAATCTCTCGGTCTTGGGAGATTTACCTCATAGACATGACTTAACTTGCCAGGTAATTTACCATCCAAAGTCACAATACGATCGCCTAAATAAACTGCCTCTTCAATATTATTGGTTACAAAGCAAACTGTTCTCTTTTCGGCTTCCCAAATTCGAATAGTCTCTTGCTCCATTAATATTCTAGTTTGGGCATCCAATTGCCCAAAGGGTTCATCTAATAGCATAATCTTGGGATTATTAGCATAGGCCCGGGCAATACTTACACGCTGTTTCATACCACCACTTAACTGGTGGGGATAGTGGTTTTCAAACCCTTTAAGACCAACCAAATCAATATAATGCTGAGCAATTTCCCGTCTTTCGTTTTTAGCTTTTCCTCTTAGTTTAGGACCCATCTCGACATTTCCGAGGACTGTTCTCCAAGGAAAAAGCGTATATCTTTGAAAAACAAAACCAATTTCTGGCCCTGGTCCGTTAACTTTTTTACCGTCAATAGTTACTGTACCAGTTGATGGGGTATCCATACCGGCCATAATTCTAAAGAGTGTAGATTTTCCTGATTGGCCCGGTCCCAAAATAACCAAAAACTCATTTTCTTTCACATGCAGATCCATTGTTGCTAAAACATCTACTTTATTATTGTTATTACCAAAGCTCTTACTTAGGCCTGTACAGCTAATCTTATAGTTTACTGGTTGTTGTTCAAGTCGACTTTCCAAGGGCAAATCCACCTTTCTAAATAGCTTACAGAAATGGAGATTAACCAAGCGGTTAAGGCAATGACAACCATACCTCCAATAATCATAGCGGGCTTAGAGGTGTTCATCCCCATAATGATGATAAAGCCCATCCCTTCCCGGGCACCAACAAGTTCAGCTGCCAAAACTGTGGTCCAGGCCATACTTAAAGAAATTTGAATACCAGCAAAAATGGCCGGGAAAGACGCTGGAAAAGTCACTTCAATTAACTCCTGCCGTTTATTAGCACCAAGCATCCTGGCGGCATCGTAAAGTGATTCATCAACGAGTCGGATACCGTTAAAAGAGTTAATAATACAGGGTACAACTGCACCGATTACGATAATAAAAATCTTGGAAGTTTCATTAATACCAAACCAGAGTATAGCCAAAGAAATCCAAGCAATAGGCGGCATCGGTTTAAATAAGTCAAAAACCGGTTTAAAGAAAGCCCGGAAGTATTTATTAATCCCCATAAATACACCAATTGGCACACCAATGGCAACCGCGATGACAAACGCAATTAGAACACGTCTTAAGCTAAACCACAAGTGAGTCAAGAGGGTTTTTCCGGCCAAGGGATTAAGAAACATATCCACCAGTTGGTATAAAACCTCAACAGGTCGGGGCAAAAACTGTCCGGTTATCTTCGTGACAGCTGCAATATCCCAGAGGGTAAGGAAACCCACTACAGATAACGCGTATAAAAACCAAATATTTTTAAATAAATTGGAGATGGTACTGGGTTTAGGTTGCACAATTTCAGGTCTTTTGTTCACTTCTGTAGTAGCCATGTTTTACCTCCTTACACCCGCCACAAGCCTTTTTTCCACCTTATCTACAATAACGCCAATAACAACACCGGTCAGGCCTACCATTAACATACCCAACACGATCATATCTGGCATTAAAAGGCGGCGTCCCATGGTAATTAAGAAACCAAGACCTGTGTCTGCTGCAATTAATTCTGCTGCTACCAGTGCTGTCCAGGAGGCAGCCAAAGCCACTTGCAAGCCACCGAAAACCATCGGAAGAGCAGAGGGAATACAAATTTGCTTGAAAATTTCCCAATCCGATGCTCCATAGGTACGGGCCATCCGTATAAAGGTTGGGTTTGTCATGCGCACTCCCACAAAGGAGTTAATAACACAGGGTACAACACCCGAGGCCCAAATAATAAAGGCTTTACCAGTAAGGCCAATACCAAACCAAAAAATTGCTAAGGGAATCCAGGCCACTGGTGGAATAGGACGAATCATTTCAAAAATCGGACGGGCAAGCCCTTCAACGATCACAAACCAGCCCATAGCAAGACCTAAAGGAATTCCGATGAGTAATGCCAAGCTGTACCCTAGTAACGCCTCTTTAAGGCTTGTTGCAATATGCACCGCTAGTACAGCTCCATCAGGATCAGCAGTGTTTAGTTTGATAAAGAATAGCTTAACAACCTGGATGGGAGAAGCTAACAAGGTATTTGGTACAAGACCTAGATCTACTACCAATTCCCAAATTACTAACACTGCTAAGATGCCTAAATAAGGTAAAATTTTGAGTATCAATCTATCTTTGCTGTTCTCCATATTTTCACTCCAGCTTCATATTTTTAGGAGAGTGTGACAACAGATCTCCTAGAATCGAAATCTGTCGTCACAATATTCTGATAAGAATCTCACTAAATGTTATTCTTTGAGTAAGCCCTTCTGTTTAGCTAACTCTTTCAAGAACTTATCATTGATAAATTCACTCTTCATAACCTTGTCTTTTTCTTCAGGCTTAAACTTGCCTTGCTCTGTGAAGAAGGTAGCAATTCCATCCATCCACTTATGAACTTCACTTTCTCCCTTGGAAGTGTCAAACAATGCCAGTTGTTCTTCTAATGAATAGACCGGGTGCTTGTCAATGTCTAACTTAGCATCTTCGAGGCTAACTTCCATACCAGCCCACTCTTTAAGGAAGGCTTGATATTCAGGAGCTAATTTATTACCTTCTTTTTTCATTTCATCGATCTTCTGGAAGTAAATATCCAGGAACTTAACTACTTGGTCTGGATGTTCATCAGCAAATTTCTTATTAGCGATTAGAACCAGAGGAATTTTAGCACCTACAGAATCCCCATCAGCTACAACTTTCCAGCCCTTTTGCAGACCGGTGTAATAGAAGGGTGCCCACAGACCAACCATATCCCCTTTGCCGGAGTCAAAAGCTGCTACTGCTTGGGCTTGCTCAAGATTTTGGATCGTTACATCTTTATCTGTCATCCCTTGGGACTTCAGGAATTGAGACAATGCATAGTGACCGCTGGAAACAGTGGTTACTAAAATATTTTTACCTTTGGGAGATTCCCCTTTTGCCAGAGGACTGTCTCCTCTAGCCATGACAACGTTCGCAAAAGACTCATCATCAGCTATCCCAATAATGTACGCATCATATCTGAGAGCGGCCATGATAGCTGGTACACCGCCGGTAGCTCCCACGTCCCATTCATTGGCAGGAATCGCTTCAATCTGAGGCATACCGGAATCAAAGAACTTAAGATCTAACTTAACGCCATTCTTTTCGTCTAAGCCCTCTTGAATAGCCCGGTAGGTTAAGAAGGTTTCAAATTCAGGCTGGTGACTTACTCGGATGGTAGGAACTCCTGATGCATCCTTTTTCCCTGAGTCTCCCCCACCACACCCTGTTACTACTGCAGCAACCAACAATGTTGACATGATTAAAACCAGAATCTTGCTTAAACTTTTTTTCACGTAATAATCCCCTTTCACCATCGTTAATTCCTAAATATGTTTGACCCTTATACCTCCTTTTTTTAGAATAGCTTTAGGGTTACCACCATCTAATTAACTCGGTAACTTTCTTACGAATTTCAACAAATTCAGGATCTAGGAAATTTCTGGGACGGGGTAAATCGACTTTAAGTTCAGCTTTAATGGTTGTAGGTTTGTTACTAAGAATTAAAACTCGTTCTGCCAGATACACCGCTTCCTCAATATTGTGCGTAACAAAAATAACGGTGGTTTTAAACTCCTGCCAGATACGAATTAATTCGTCTTCCAAGTAATAACGTAGCTTAACATCCAACTGTCCGTAAGGCTCATCCATTAAAAGAAGATCCGGTTTTGCTGCAAAAGCTCTGGCAATGGCTACACGCTGTTCCATACTAGAGGAGATCTGGTTTGGATAAAGATCAGCACAGTCCGTTAATCCTACCAGTTTCATGGTTTTTTCAAGACGTTCTTCAATTTCTTGTTGGGGGAATTTTTTCACTTCCATGCCGTAGGCAATATTTTCTTTAACAGTTCGCCAGGGTAGGCAGGAAGGTTCTTGAAACACAAAGGAAATATTATGTTTTTTAGGATCGGCAATCTCTCCGTTAATACAGATATTGCCTTTGGAGGGGGGCATCAATTTAGAAAGGAGGTTGAGAAATGTTGTTTTACCACAGCCTGTGGGACCTACTATACAGAGAAATTCACCATCGCCCACATTAAAGTTAACATCATTCAGAACTAGTAAATCCCCAAAGCTTTTGGTCAAATTGTTTACTGTCACTTTCGCTTCACGGTTAGCGCTTATCATATACGCACCTCACTAGATTTTATATTTTATTTGAAACACTATTTTTTAGCCAAGGGGGCCTTAGAGGTATACTGTATACTGTATAATGGGTCTTGAAAAAAATTTTTAAGTTTTAACTCTGTACTTTTAAAAACACTCTCCTTACCAGTGGTTCATTTACCTTAATAATCGGACTATTGACTTAGCTCTCTATGTTACAAGGTTTACTTTAAAGCGATCGCAAGATTGAAAGGCTAGTTAAATAACTGCATGTTATTTTTTAGTTGATAAGTAACAGTGAATGGATCCCGGATAGTGCTAACTATCTAAACGGAAGAAGGAAAAGGCTTTTTTGATCATTTGTTTCAGTTACAACAAGTGGGAGTTACTGGTTGTCTTATCTAGTCCTTTTGGTCACAAAAGCTGTTGCGGACATCCGAACCAGTTAAGTAAATCTTAAATGCTAGGGAAAATGGTGTCAAGGTTTTTTTGTCAGAAAATGAATTTTTCTATAGCTTTGCCTTAAAGTGGCCTTTACTTAGTTGTCTCGCTGGGAGTTGCCACAGGCTTGCAATAAGAAGAAATATAACGGCTGATCCATAATATATATAACTAACTCCATCATCAAATCTAAGCATTACATAGCTAACCAAAGGCCCTAATGCAGCACCCAGATCTGTGGCCATAATATATACAGTGGACACCACCAAGGAAGCTGAACTCTTAGCCGTGTCAGTAGCCAGGGCATCCGCCAATGTTATAAGAATGGTAGCAGACAACAGTACTAAGAAACAGCCCCCTAACCATAGATAAAGAGAGATATTGTTAGGAATTACACAAAAACTTATGGCAGCAAAGCTTAAGGATATGATAAACAAAGGCACACGTCCGTGCTTGCCATCTGATTTACGGCCCACATAAGTGGCCAGAATGGGCTCCCAAGCCCAGCGAACACCTAAAATGATACCGGACAGTGCCGTAGCAGCAATAGAAAATTCAAATAGCCGTAGGGTACTGCCATAATGTTGGGCAATGATAAAACTTAGGGTTGAAGTTACCATACCTTCAAAAATCATGTAAATAAGCAACCCAGACAGGATTGTCCTGATAACCCGCTTAGAGACCCAACTCCATTCCAATATTTTGGTCTCTTCCCGATCCAGTACGGGAATTTGCTCTTTTTTAACAAAGTATAGAATTAAAGGAATGCCAATAAGGGTCAGAACTCCTAAGAGCAGGGATAGACTACGTAATCCCACGATTACGACGAGAAATCCTCCCACTAACATACCTATAACATTCCCCGACTGATACAAGCCATTATAAATACCGATAAAATAGCCCCTGTTTTTATCACTGGCCAGATTAAGCACCATTAAGAACCCACCCACTCGCAAGAGTGACCAAGCCAACCCCCAGATGGCCCTTAGGATAAGCCATTGCCCAAAGCCATAGCAAATACCGTAGCCCGTTGTACTGATTGCAGCCAAAAGAACTGCCACTAATAACCCTGTCCGAATATGAATCTTCTTATATAACCAACTAACGAAAGGATTTAAGGGCAGCCGAACCAAACGATTGATAGATAGTAGGAGTCCTACCTGCCAGAGGGACGTTATACCGACTTCCTTACCATAGATAGGCAAAACAATGTAAAGCATCGAATTACCCATCAGGCAAATTGAGGTCGTCAGAGCAGTAGTGATGACAGTAAGTTTTTCCTTGTTGTCTCGCCTTATCTTCTCACACATGACAATTAGCTTCCTTCGGATTCAGATAGATCGAATTTTCTAAAAAATCTTGGTACTAAGCCCCTCTTCTTTCTTGAACAATCCAACTCCTTTAATCAAATCAGATCTGATTTACATTTAATGCCTTTTACTGGTACGTACATTATAACGTTATAACATTTTAAATGCAATATGGATTACGTTTTTTTTGTAATTTAAATTGCAATCTACTACAAAATAATACAAATTACTACAAATTAATACAATTAGTTATTCTTAAAAAACGCAGTTTAAACCTATCCAGCAGAGAGCTAGATTAGTATTTTAACTAACTTTAAACTGGGCTACTGTTTCCTGCAGCTCTTCTGCAATACGAGCCAGTTGTTGAGCAGAAATAGTTACCTGCTGTACATTAGTAGCAATTTGCTCATTGGATTCGGCAAGTTGTTGGGTCCCTTCGTTAGCCTTTTTAGAACCTTCAGCAACAGAATGTATCATATCAGTATTACTTTGTACCACCTTAATCATCTGTTCTAAAGACAGGCTGGCATCATGAGCAATTTGTACCCCTTCACTTACCTCTTGGGAACCACACTCGATTGCATCTGTTGCCTCTCTGACACCCACTTGAGTTTCTTTAATTAGATTTGAGATTTCTTTCGCAGCTTCGCCCGATTGCTCCGCTAATTTGCGTACTTCCTCCGCTACTACAGCAAATCCACGACCCTGCTCACCGGCCCGGGCTGCTTCTATTGCAGCATTAAGTGCTAGGAGATTCGTTTGATCTGCAATGGTAGTAATACTCTCAATAATCTCACCAATTTTAGTGGATTGTTGGCTAAGTTTCTGGATAGCATAAAAAGTATTTTTAGAGGACGTTTCAATAGAGTTTATTTTTTCTACGGTCTTTCTTACAGCCTGATTACCTTCTTCTGCCACTTGCCAGACTTGTTTTGACTCTTTTTCGGCAGTTTCAGCACTCTCTACCCCCTGTTTTGAAATAGCTGCAACTTCATTGGTTGTACTGGCAACCTCTTCAACCACAGCATTCACTTCCTGGCTGGAGGCAGCTAATTCGTGACTGTGTGAAGCTAATTGAACGGAAAGCTCTGCCATCGTATTGATGATATCCCGAATTTTAACAACCATCTTATTAAAATTCTCGGTCAATTGACCTATTTCATCGGATGTTTTAACCTCTGCTATGGCTACCAGGTTACCTCGGGATACTTCTTCAGTAAACTTGTTTAGTGTAATCAGAGGAATTAATGAGCGTCGCAGAATATACCATACCAATAAAACTAAAACCAAGACAACAATTATACTAATAAACAGGGTGGTATTTATTTCCTGGTTAATTGGTTTCGTAAGTACCTGTTCTGGGATACTAACCCCAACCGACCAACCAGCCAGCTTGATTGGGTTATAAAAGATATCGTACTGCTCACCTTTCACCTCAGAGACAGCAAACCCAACTTTTCCAGCGATCATCTCTTCACCAATAGTTTTCAATTCGCCATCAAGAATCTTAGCAGACATTACTAATGAATCTTCGGGATGAACTAAGAAGGTACCATCCTTGTCTACTAAAAATGCATAGGCACCTTGATAAATATCAAGGGAAGTGACAATTTGCTTAACCATTTCCAAAGAAAGATCCATGACAAAAAGGCCAAGATAAGTACTCCCTTGATAAACCGGAGCCGAAATCGACACCACCGGCTTACCTGTTACACCATCTATATAGGCCTTTGTGACATATAATTTATCCTCATTTTTACCTTCTACATACCAGGATCGTTTATCACATCGAAAATCTGGTTTTAACTCGGATTCATGAATATCAAAAAAGGTTTGGCTTTTTTCCGAAGCAAAATAGAGATTATATATATTCTTGTCCTTTTCAGCAACCGTCTTTACTGTAGATAAGTACTCCATGTACTCAGACCGTCCTTGATAATCAGCCGCGCTGCGTTCCTGGGTTTTAGCAGCAAAATTAATCACATCATTTGAATTGGCTAACGCCACAACGATTCCTGAATATCGTTCTATGTATGATTGAGTTTCAGCAGCAATTCGATTGGCCGATTCCGAACTACCTGCTTCTATACCACTCCAAGCTACTTTTTTCATACTATTGCCAGTTGTTGCTATTACTACAGCAAAGGAAATGGTCAATAATATCACGATGATCCCTAATAATTTAAATATAATAGAATGTAAGGTTAGTTTCATATCAGACCCCCAAAATATATAATCTAGTCTAAATTAAACAACCTGTTCAGTAACTAAATCAGCTACTTTTTCTGAGTACTCTTCATATACCCTCCCCTCTTAAAGTTACTTGGGGATTAAGCCTACTACGATACAAAATTCCCCAGATACCGAAGGCCTTCGTGGCTGGTAATCTGTCAATTGTACCAAATGACTTAGACCCATCCTACACGTACCAACATCAGGACGTACGTACAACAAAATTATTCTAGAAATATTTTCTAAATCCTCTATACAATTTCGACAAAGTCAAATAATTCTTTAAACTCTGGATTTCCACTTTGCCAGAAGTTTGCTATACTAGTTAAGGACTTTTCTACACATTTTTGATAAAAATAAAAAAGGACCAAGCTTGCATACTACAAGCCTGATCCTTTAATACTTTGTCCTAAAACTAGACAAGTTTATTATTCTGGTGGGCTATCGGGGACTCGAACCCAGAACCTACCGATTAAGAGTCGGTTGCTCTACCATTGAGCTAATAACCCCAACAATTACTTTCTACGCTAAGTATATCATATTTTAGTTATACGAGATATGAATAATAGTTATATCTAAGGGTGTTTTTCAGTCAACAGATAACTTTTGTTTATATCAATCGCCTTACCAATAATACAAAATCCTGTCTATTAAAGCTAAACCTTCTTGGCATTAGAGGGTTAGAATCTTAAACTGCAAGCTAATATTTGTTCCTACACCAAGCTCACTCGTTACCCTAATAACTCCATTATGGTCTAACACAATGCGGTTGCAAATAGCCAAACCCATACCCGTACCTGATGGATCCGTGGTAAAGAAAGGATGAAGCACCTTTTCCAGGTCTTCGGGTTTAATACCCCTACCTGTATCGTTAATCTCCAGGTACACATACTTATCATCAGCACAGGTTCGGATAGAAACTGTGTCTCCTTTGATACAAGCCCGCTCGGCATTTTGTAATAAATTCAGTAGTACCTGCTTTATTTGTTTATCAATACCGATAATACAGGGAATCTCTTGCAGCTCTTTAGTAAAATTGATTCCTTTATTGAAGCCAGAATAAGTATATAACTCCCAGACATCACTAATAATTTGGTTTAGATTAAATTCTTTCCTTTCGCCCATTTCCGGCCTGGACACTTGCAGCATAATGCCAACAATAGAATTAATCCGCTCTAACTCTTCATAGGCCAGTTCACATAAACCTGAAAAACTATGATCTGGCCACTTTTCTTTGAAAAGCTGCAAAAAACCCCTAACGGTGGTAAGAGGGTTTCTTATCTCATGGGCAGCCCCGGCGGCCAGCTCACCAACGGCGGACAAAGTAGCCATTCTCTGCAGTTTATCCCGCTGTTGCTGTAATTGCGTAATGTCATTGATGACGGTGACAAAGCAGTTTTTACCTGCAACATCATCCTCCATTATGGTAAAACGACTGATTAAATAATTTTTGTTACCAATTTCTGCTTCCATATTCAAGAAATTGGGAGGCCAATGATGATAAGGCACTGAACTATGTGCCCAAAGCAACGACTCCCCTTTGCCAGCCAAGTCACTTTCAGCCAGCTTAAAAATATGCTCTACCTGCTTGTTGGACAGAATGATTTCACCCGCTGCATTACTAATAATAATGCCCTCACTAAAGGTCTCTATTAAGTCAGCCAAAAACTTTCTTTCCCTCGATAATTGTAAAGCATGTTTAAAAATTATTTGAGATATTTGCCCTACCAACCAAGCTAATAGAAGTAGGCATAAAGCAAGCGCTATATCATTATGGACCAAGGGTTTGTGCCACCAAAGAATATTCACATCAATTAACACAGCAGAAATAAGACCCAGGTTGGTTCCACAAGTTAAAGCTACCAGAACCACAGGAATAGCATAGATACCATAATAAGTATCTTTATCACCATTATAAAAAAAGGACATAGTAAATAAAACCAAAAATATAGAGTATAGACCTTGGTATAGCTTTTTATTTGGTTTATTTATCTTCTCATTGATAGCTTTGAGAAATAGAAAATTTATTATTAAAAAACTTGGAAAGACGAATATATAAGTACGATTATAATCCAACAAAGAAGAAATATTCCAGACTTGAAGCTCGCTATTGACAAGACCAATCATATAAACAGTTGATAAAAACAAAAAATGGGCAACCCAATAGATATCCTTAACTTGAGCTACCGGTGGAAACTTATTGTTCATCTAACCACCTTTGTTTTTTTATTACGATCGGACGTATTTTTCTAATTATTATAGCTGCCCCTGCTAAACAAACTATTTGCGGCCAACCAACTATTATCCATAGCCATTCTTGATTCATCGAAACATTACCGATTAAACTCTTAAATAATATGTGAAATATAGTTTCTAAGAAGAAAAGCAAAAACATTGTGCTAAAAGCTGCAAAAAATGAAGTACCCGTTGATGCCTTGGTTACTCTACAAATTACTAGACCTAATGCTATTACCCCTACTAAAGTATGTAAACCAAAAGGTAATGGAAGTAAACGAACCAAATAGATTATAGTAACTAAAAGGAGTGAATAACTGACACTCTCTCGAAAATTAGGCTTATAACCAACAATGGCAGAAGATACAAAAATTAGGGCAGCCGTTTCCGGCCAGCCCTGAAAAATAAAATTGAAAATTGACATTCTCTCCGTTCTCCTTTAGCGTAAGCAATCCGGCACTTCCGGCTCATAATGGCTAGCCAAACATGTAATATTAATATTAGCTTGGGCAATTAAAAGCAAGACGGTAGAAAGTAAATAGATCATCCTTAATTTCATGGCATCACCCCCTTTACCCAAAATAACAAACTTATTTCTTATTCTTTAATACACCCGAAATGGAAAGTGTTTGACTCGCGAGACCAAGCCCAATAGCCACTATTACCTCCTTATAAGAATTAAAATCAATTACAATTATGCCTAAAATAATCACCCACAAGGCCCAAACTGTTATTCCTATTTTCTTTAGTTTTGGCCTACGCTCTACTTTAACAGGTTTATTGGGGGGAGCAACCGGGGCATTTTTAATAATAAACCACAGGGCTAAAGACAAAGTAATCAGCAAAAAGATTACGATCTGCCCAAAACCCATCATCACTGAGATCTGCACAGCAACCTTGCCATAAAGAGTGAATAGTACCACCGTCAAGGCCAGACAGTTTAGGGGGTTGACACAGTGATAGCCGCCAGTAAAAATTCTTAGAGACCCGCTGGCAATAAAGGCAATGACGGTAGTATATAGATTTCCTAGTAATGCACTGAAAGCAAGGGTTACAAAAATTACCAATGAATTAAAAATAACCACATGCAAGGCATAGGCCATAATGGCTTTATTGTCTTCTAGATTACCTTGTCTTTGCTGGGCCAAAACTCCGGCCCAAGAATTGATTCTATTCTCATATAACTTATTCATGCAGCTAATATTAGATAAAACTCAACAAATTCCTTTGTTGTAAAATGTAACCTTTTGTAGATTTATGGAGTTTAAATTCTTTTTCATAACGTGAAAGAAAAATATTTGTCACAACTATAGCTCATTTAACCACCTCTGTTTTTCAATTACGATTGGACGTAATTTCCTAATTATTATCCCTATCCAAGCTAAACAAACTATTTGCGGCCAACCAAACATTATCCATAACCATCTTTGAGACATCGGAACATCACCAATTATTTTTTTAAATAAAAAATGAAACACGGCTTCCGAAAATGTAAGAATAAGCATTGCACTAAAGGCTGCAAAAAATGAACTACCTAGTGATGCTTTTGCTACCTTGTAAATTATTAGCACAACTCCTGTTAACGATACTAGAGTATGTAAGCCAAAAAGCATTGGATGCATACGAAATAAATAAATCATAGCAACTAAAAGGAGTGAGTAGCTAATAATCTCCTGCCAGTTAGGCTTATAACCAACGATGGTAAAAGCTACAAAAATTAATGCAGCCGTTTCCGGCCAGCCTTGAAAAATGAAATTGAAAATTAACATCCTCTATGTTCTCCTTTAACTCAGATCAAACTTCAGGCTAAAATTTGTGCTTTATTCTTACATCTACTATTAGATATAATTTCATCTCAAAACTACAGCTCATTAAACCACCTTTGTTTTTTAACTACGCTTGGACGTATTTTCTTAATTATTATAGCTAGCACAGCTAAACTAACTACATGCGGCCAACCAAACATGATCCATAACCATCTCTGAGATATCGAAACATTACCAATTATTTTCCCAAATAAAAGAAAAGACAAGGTTTCCATTAGTAAAAGAATAATCACTGTACTAGAAGCTACAAAAAAAGAACTACCCAGCGATGTCTTTGTTACCTTGTAAATTATTAGCGCGATTACTAGTAGCCCTACTAGAGTATGTAAGACAAAAAGTATTGGATGCATACGAAATAAATAAAGGATGGAAACTAAAAGTAGTGAGTAGCTGATAATCTCCCGTACGTTAGGCTTATAATCAACCATGGCAAAAGCCAGAAAAATTACAGCAGCCGTTTCCGGCCAGCCCTGAAAGACAAAATTAAAAATTAGCATTTTCTTTATTCTCCTTTAAAGCAAATTAAGTTCTGCTAAGAATTAAGCTAATTTATGTAATTTTCATACAGCTAAATATTAGCTGTATTGTAATTTAAATTTTCTATTAATTATGGGTTTGAAGATACTTCTCACTACTTATTGTTCATTAACAACCTGTGTTTTTTAATTACAATAGGACGTATCCTCCTAATTAGTATCCCTATCCCTGCTAAACTAACTATTTGCGGCCAACCAAATATAATCCATAACCATCCTTGGGGAACAGGACCAATTATTTTTTTAAATAATAAAATCATCAGGGTTTCTATTAACAAAAGAATAAACACTGTACTAGAAGCTGCAAAAAAAGAGCTACTCAGAGATGTCTTTGTTCTCTTATAAATTATTAGCACAATTACTAGTAGCGCTACCAGAGTATGTAAAGCAAAAAGCATTGGATGCATGCGAAATAAATAAATTATGGTAACTAAAAGGAGTGAATAGCT
>CAMKDG010000084.1 GCA_946411205.1 uncultured Desulfotomaculum sp. | reverse complement strand
ATACGGTGGTGTGGGAGGTCGGCTACTCAGCTAATGGGTAGCCTCCTACCCGATTACATCATATAAACAGTATATAAGTTTTATGAGAAATTACATAAACATTACATAAACATTATATAAAAGTTACATTACATGATTTGTTGTTAATCTTTTTAGAAGGAGGCCGATATAATAAGCAACCTTTCCTATTTGCCCGTGCAATTAGTTGAAGGGTGTTTTCACTGCTAACAAAAATTCGAGAAAAGGAGGTGAACTTAATTTTAAGGCACAAACAACCCAGACGTAAAACTGAGCGCTCTCAAGGAAAGGAGGTGAATTACATATTGAGACGGAAACAAACCCTACGTAAAAGTGTACTATCTCTCTGCCTGGCAATTTTATTTGCTATCCAGACCATACCCTTCCAGGCTGTTCTCTACGCCCAAGAGGCAACGGTTACTTCAACCATCAGTGAGGCCAGCGAGCCGGATAATGCTACACCAACAGAAACCGCATCGACGGAGTCCGAAGCAACAGAATCCGAAACAACGGACTCCAGGGCAACGGAACTCGCACCAACGGAACCTGCACCGGCGGAGCCAGAAGTAACGGACCTCGAAACAACGGAGTCCACTCCGGCGGATCCCGAGGCAACAGACTCCAAGAAGACGGAAACAGCACCAACGGAACCGGGAGCAACAGATCCCGGCAAGCCGGATCCTGCACCGACAGAACCGGAGGTAACGAATCCCGATACACCGGAGCCCGCACCGACAGAGCCTGAACCAGTAGAGCCTAGGCTGGAAAGCCCGGAAAAAGAGGAGCTTGTGCTGGAGGAACTTGTACCGCCTGTTCTTCTCCCGGTTCCCTTGGCAGGAGGTACAGATAAAACAGGGGTGTTCAAGGCTGCCAACCCAAGCTTTAACCTGGAGGTGACACAGGGCGACCCTGAAGTTGTGATATCCGAAGGTGGTAACCTCAACGGCAGAAGCAACTTTACCATCAAGCTAACCAATGTATGGGTACCCACCAAAGGTGACAGAACCATCAGCGATGGCAGCGATATTATCCAGAAGGGCGATACCGTAATCCTGAACCAAGCCGAATACTTCTCCGGCGTGCAGATGACGGCCACAGGCTCTCCGTCTATTATGATAGGTAACCAGAAAATTGCCACGGTGACCTTTGCCGCAGACAAAATCACCATTTTATTTGACGGTGACGATATCTTCTTTGGCGGTGGAAAAAAGGAAGTTAAAATTGCCCTTTCGGCCACCGCCAAGGCAGCGGATC
Source organism: uncultured Desulfotomaculum sp. (assembly GCA_946411205.1). Classification (GTDB taxonomy): domain Bacteria; phylum Bacillota; class Desulfotomaculia; order Desulfotomaculales; family Desulfotomaculaceae; genus Desulfotomaculum. The sequence continues at coordinate 13,295 of CAMKDG010000084.1, read as the reverse complement.
AAACTCCTGGAACTACAGTAGACGCAAGCATTTTCGGGCATCAGTATAAGCTTGCTAATCCTGCTCTCACACCGGCATACAGTATCGTGATGAAATCAAACAGCAATAACAACGATAACAGTTGGATTAATTCCGACCACTTCCGCGAGGGTTATGTCGAGTGGCGGGCAACCGTCAAGGCCTTTGACCGTGATGACAACACCATCCTCATGCCACTGGACGGAAAACAGTTTTACAGCGCCTTGGCAACTGCGGGAACTTATGTGGAAGGCTCCTTTAAGGTGGATGGGGTTGATGCAACACCTGACATCACTAGCGGCGCACTGACTTACACCTTCCCCAGCACATCCACGCTGGAAAACCCAAAACATACGGCGGTTGTTACTTTCAGGACATGGATTCCCAAGGCAAAATATTACTATGAGTACAATGATACCAATAGTAGTTATTATCAAGGGGTTGCCAACTCTGCGAAGCTGCAGGAGGCAGGCGGGACAACCGTTGATCTGGCTACTTCCAACACCCACCGTGTTGCCTTCAAACCCGACTGGATTCAGATGCGCGGCAAGCGTGTGCTGACGACGGAGAATGGAACGAAGTACATCAGATGGACTGTTGAGGTCAATAGTACCAGCCAAAGCAACAAGATCAAGCAGGGATTAAAGAATTTCAAAATCACCGCACCCTTACCGGAGGGGCTTTCCTTTGACTCGGCAGAGTATAAGCTTTGGGAAAACAATGATTGGGGATCTGCAACTGCAATTATCCCCGGTGATAGCGGCGTTTACTCCGGCGCCTGGAGCGGCGACAAAACGTTGGACACCCGCATTCAGTTAGTCATTAAGTCCAAGGTGGACAGCGGAACCACATTTAGATTGAATGCCAAAACTAACTGGGATTTGGATACCCCGACAGACGGCATCCAGAACAACGATGCAACCTGTAACGTAGCGGATTTCGATGAGTTAATCATCGGCGAACACGCTTTCACAAAGGGCGGTGCGTGGGTACGGGATGCCGCCACCACCAGGTGGACCATTAACCTGACCCTGCAATACGATGTACCCGAAGCGACCGTCTACGATCTGCTGGTATACGGCGGTTCCCGCGATGTGTTGAACAGCTTGGATGCTAACAGTAAGGTAACTGCTGCAGCACTTACGGCCATCAAAGCCAACATTGACGACAAGCAGCTTTGGCAGAAATACCGCGCGGGTACTCTAACCTCGAGCGGAGCGTCCGGGGAGGTCATCACCCTGACCTCGGGTAGCGTGGCGGTGGCTGACCTGATTAAGATCACCGGGTATCAAGGCGGCACGGCAGGGACGGTGACCTTCGAATCCGCCACTACCAACGCCGACAACCTCTTCCGGCAGGACAGAGCGGGCGGATGGTCTAACCGTGCCCTGTTCTTTGACGGAGACAGCTATCTGGCCCGATATGACGCCAACGTTACTGCACGGGTTCGTATGCTGAATAAGGAGATGCTCTATGCCGCGCAGCCCCTCGACGCAAACGGCAATGCGGTAAAGGTTCATGATTGGAGACGGAAAAGCAGCGCTGAAATGAATTATCCTGCCATAAACAGCCCGAGATGGTATACAGGCAGCAATTTCTCTGATGATCTGATTCGGTACGCGTATGACCAAGCCACCAGAACAGTCACCTTCCGGCTGGCGATCAACCAAGCCGGGTTCAATACCGATAAGATTACTCAGGATGGCGGAAACCGAGTCGCCAGCGAGATCAAGTTGGTGGACACCCTGCCCGCGGGTTGGGAGTTTGTCGAGTACGTGCCTGGGAAGGATTATGAACTTCTTGCGGGTACTTCATCCAACGGGGTCGATGGCGGTGATTTCTTGTATGTCAACGCCGGTGCCGTCATCCCGCCGGGTAACGAGAAGCATGTGGTGAGCAACTTTACCAAGAACGGCAATGTCGGTACCTTCACCTTCTCCAAGCTGGAGAGCACTTATGTGATTCTGGTGAAGGCTCGTCCCACCAACGAAGCCCTGCAAACCTACACGCTGGGCGACAACAAGGTGACGAACACAGCCGAGTTTTCCATGAAATGGGGGGACACCCTTAAATCAGCCACCGAAACGCACCCGGTCATTGTGCCCATGCGGTCGCTGGGTAAAACGGTGAAAAAGCCCGTTTCTGGTGTTCAGGAATGGACGGTAAACTACACCCCGCCCTTTACCATGAAGCAAGGCGTGTATTTGCAGGATACCCTGGGCGCAGGACTGCAGTTGCGCAAGAATGTGGATGGTAGCCTTTCCCTGGCTCCCTCCGACCTAGCCGTTTACAAAGGCAAACTGAAAGCTGACGGCACCCTGGAACGGGATGGTGCGGCGCTAAACCTTGAGGATGCAAACTGCGAAGTCAAGGTATCTGTGGAGTGGGGCGATACCACAAAACCCACCAAGCTAAAATTCCAGATGGCCGACCCTAACCGTCTCTACCAGTTGGTTTACCAGACGGAATCCAAGGGAATGACAGCGGGAGCCACAGCCGGTAACAAAATCGAGTTGCTGGGCGATAGTAGTCTCCCAGCCATTTCGGCACAGAGCAGCACTACGCTGGACAGTAATGACGTAAGCGGCAATGCCTCCGACAACGGCATACTATACCTGAAAAAGGTCAAGCCGGACGGCACGGCGCTTTCAGGCGTAAAGTTCGAGTTGTTTAACCCGGACGATACCCCGGCCCAAAACAAGGACGGTTCTGTAATAGGGGAAAAAACCACCGGCACGGACGGTAAGACCAGCTTCATCATCCAAACACCGGGTCTCTACCAGCTCAAGCAGACCTGGATTGATGAAACCACCTGGCTGCCCACCACCACGGTATACTGGGTGCGTGTCATTGATGCACCGGGATGCCCCGTCACAGTGGACGGTAAAAAGGTAGATGCAAACACTCCGCTGGTTGTACCGACACCTGCTACCGGTAAGTTGACCATCAGCAATACCGTGGGAGGCAACGGTGGCGAGCCGGACAAGGAATTTACATTCACCATTACCTTCACGGGTGAGGGCAAGGATGGCAGCTATGCCTATACCAAGTTGGATGGTACCAAGGGAACAATTAAGTCTGGCGATAAATTCCTCCTCAAGCATGGACAAACCTTTGTATTACCAAGACTGCTTGAGAACCTTGTCTACACCGTCACCGAAACGGATTACACGCCGGACGGCTATACTACTAATCCGGCGAACTGGACATTTACTGGCACCATCGCCAAAAATGGCAACCATAAGGCCGATTTCGTCAACACCCGGCTCCTAGCCGGCGTCCTGCTGATTGGTAACACCGTAGAGGGCAACGGCGGTGACAAGGAGAAGGAATTCGTCTTCACCGTCAACTTCACAGGAGAGGGTGCAGGTGAGGAATATTCTTATACCAAACCAGACGGAACACCAGGCAAACTGAGAAGCGGCAACACCATCCAACTGAAACACGGTGAGACCATCACTGTGCAGGGACTGCCTAAGAATCTAATCTATACCGTCACCGAGGCTGATTACAGCAAGGATGACTATACTACCAACCCGGCCAATCGAGAGCTTACCGGTTCCATCGTTGAGAACAAAATGGCTGAAGCCAGGTTTGTCAATACCAGGGAATTACCCGGCGGACTGACGCTGACAGCAAATCCCAGGGTTGTTCCCGGCGACGGTAAAACACCCTCGGAACTGACTGCCACCTTAATCGACAGTGACGGTAAGCCAGTGTCTGGTAAAGAGGTAACATTTACCCTGGATGAGGATGGTACGTTAATAGGCAAGGCTACGACAGATGTACAGGGCAATGCAAAAATTCCCTACACACCACTGAAACTGGTGGGTATAACGTCTAAAGAGCATAAAATCACGGCAACGGTTACCAGTTCGACAGGAGCAAAGTCGACCGACACCACTACCGTAACCACCACACCGGCGGCCATTACAGGGTTGCTACGGGACAATACAACGGGACTGGTGATGCCCAACGAAAAAGTTGTGATCGTAAGTGATACTGACCCTAACGAACGGTATGAAATCTATACCGATCAAGACGGAGCCTATTTCCAGCCGGTTCCCCATGGCGGCAGCTATACCGTTACCTTTAACCAAACGGTAACGATTGGCGGCACACCAATCTCTGTTCCCTATACCCAAAAGGTCATCGGCGACAGCAATGACATAGAGGGTAAGGTAACTCCGGCAGAAATTACCGCGGTGGGCATCGTGCTCTTTAAGCAGCCCAATGGACAGACTTCGCAGCTTGACAGCGGCTTCGCCAGCAACCTGCGTATCTATCTGCGGGATGCCTCCGGCAACTATGTTACCGACGTCCCCTTGCAGACGAACGGCACCTTCTCTGCAGAAGGCTTAAGCGAGCAAGTCTACACCATGGAGGTACGAGGTACAGTCGCCGGACAGGAACTGACCCTTACTCCTCCGCAGCAACTGAACGTAAAAGCAAACGGCGAGCTTAACATTTCTCAGGAACTGGTCGATCCCTACGGCACCGTTTATGACAAAGTCACCGGTATTAGTGCGGTCATCGAGGGCGCAGAAGTGACGTTGTATTATGCAGATACGCCAAGGAACAGGGCTGCTGGCAAAACTCCAGGCAGCAAAGTAACCTTGCCTGCTATCCCAGGTTTTGAGCCTAATGATAATCTCAGCCCAAGCCAGAAAAGCGATGTCAACGGCAAATACGCCTATATGGTATTCCCGGATAGCGATTACTATCTGGTAGTAACCAAAGCAGGCTATACGACCTACACCAGCCCGACCATCTCGGTGGGCACTGACATCGTACGCCACGATATCCCGATGTCCAAGGAAAGTCCTTCCAGCGGCGGTAGTGGCGGCGGCGGAAGTATGATCCCGCCGGTGGATAAAACAGAACTGCAGGCCAAGGATACCGAGATCCGCGACAGCATGAAGTTGGATACCCTGAAAAAACCAGACTATACCACTACCAGTTGGCAAAATCTACAGGACAAGCTGACCCAAGCCAAGCTGGTGTTGGATAAGCCCAACGTAACCCAAAAAGAGGTTGACGAGGCTTTGGCTAAACTAAAGCAGGCCCGGGAAGAACTGGTTAAGGAACCCCTCGGCCTTGGCGTTGAAACACCGCCTACTAAGCCTGAAACACCGACAGTGGATAAAAAAGATCTGCAGAAAAAAGAGGCCGAGATAAACGGCGGAATCATTGCAGACACTCTGAAAAAATCTGAGTATACCGATGCTAGCTGGGCGGAGTTGCAGAACAAGTTGTACCAAGCCAACACGGTGTTGACCAAGGAAGAGGTAACCCAGGCAGAGGTTAATGAAGCTTTGGCTGAATTAACCAAAGCCAGGACAGACCTGGATAGAAAAGCTCCTGCTACTGGTGTGGCAAAACCGTCTGTCCCCAAAACCGGCGACACAAGCCAACGCACCATCTGGGCAACAGGTCTGGCAACCTCAGTCTTCCTGTTACTCATGCTACTTGGTCTGCATTTTGTTGGTAGAAATAAGCAAGGTCTCAAAATTCGCTAATTAATTAGTGAAGTGGGGTGGCGCAAAACTACATTCTTTGCGCCACCCCTTTTTTAGCAAAAATAAGAGCAGGGGATGAAGCGATGCTGCGTGTAGTAGGCGATGCCCACATCGCCCCGCTGTTGCGGCTTTTTCAGTACCCTCCAGAAAAGCCGGGTTTTTGTTTAGGAGATGTCTTGGAACAGTGTAAATATATCTTCGGGAAATACCAATCGTGTCTTAGCTAATTTTAGATAAATCGCAACATTGATGGTTTAGAACAATTATGATAAATTTAAAAAAGTGAATAAGAGCAAAGATTATAAAAGATTGAGAAGGACTCTGCTATGATTTTTCGGACTTTGCTAGCAGTAGCTGTGGCTGGCATTATTTTATTCGGGGGCCTTTTGCTCCATAGTAACAAAGAATATTCGGAAGGTGACATGGTTTACGAGCAGGTTAAATCGGTCTTAGCCGACAAGCATTCGTCATCGAAGATAGATTTTGCCACGCTGCAAGAAATCAATCACCAGATCGTTGGCTGGCTACAGGCTGCCGGAGGTATGATTGATTATCCCATCGTGCGGGGAGAGGATAATGAATATTATCTATCCCACTTATTCAACCACGAACCAAACAAGCTGGGTTCGCTATTTATGGATTACCGTAATGACGGCGGCTTCTCAAATAAAAATACAGCCATTTACGGACATAACATGAAGGATGGCTCTATGTTCTCATCCTTAACCAAGTACAAAAATCAAAGCTATTACGATAACTTTCCAACCATGATGTTATATACACCGGATGGAGATTTTATGATTGAGCTTTTTGCGGGCATGGTGGCTGATGGAGACGAGGAATTCATCCGTTGGCAATTTTCGGATGATGGGGATTTTCTGAGATACATCAAGACATTGCAAGAGAATTCTACCTTTGCCAGCAACACAACGGTTCAACCCTGTGACCGAATAGTAACCCTAATTACCTGCTCCTATCAATTCAATAACGCAAGATATGCACTGTATGGGAAAGTAATGCCGATCGTTAGGTAGTATGGGAATGATATTAACAGTTCCCCTTTTTTAAAAAGGGCAGACGATTCCTTGCCCTCTGTGAAAGGGACTGTTAAACGTGTTTAAACGATAAGAATGACCCCAGCAAATATCCTAGATAGGCCAGTATAACACCTAGAACAACACTTGCTGTTAAATATAATACAGAGATTAAAACCTTTTCTTTTCTAATTAATTCTATAGACTCAAACTCAAAGGTAGAAAAGGTTGTATAAGCTCCCAAAAAACCTGTGCCAAGTAACAAAAACATTTCCGAATGTACGTTATACCTCCTAAAAAGAAAACCGAGTAAAAAAGAACCCGTAAGGTTAATGATAAAAGTTCCATGGGGGAAAGGGCTTTGATGCTTGGATTGTATATAACTCGACAAGGCATATCTAGAAATAGCTCCGATAAATCCACCTAGTGCAACTAAAGCGTAGATTTTCATAGGATCGTCTCCTTTACTGCTCTGCTTTCATCTCAACCTTTGAATATAGCTTGGTGGCTAAATAGATTCCCAGCCATGAAAATGTTAGCCCAGCTATTATGCTGATTAAAACATAGGAAATTGCGAACGTATATTCACCGTTATTTACTAGGTTTAAGATATCTACAGAAAAGGTCGAGAATGTAGTAAATGAACCAATAAAGCCTGTATTGATGGCAAGTATACATTTTTTAGGTAAATTCCATTTTAAACTACTTCCATAGGCAATAAAACTTAACAAAAAACTGCCTATTAAATTTACGCTTAAAGTCCCATAAGGAAAAGCTGTTACAGTTAATAATGAGATACAAGAAGCCAAAGCATACCTACTAAGAGCGCCTAAGACACCGCCTATACCTACTACAAAATAATTAATATAACCACCTACTTTTAATTATTTTTAACTTCCCATAGAATGCCTACAAATAAGAAAATAAAAGACTCCTACCTAGAAAAATAGGTAGGAGTCATTAGCACAAAGGCAGTTATGGCGAACTCCATCGCCGCATTAATTACTTTAAGTTTATCCACTCTTTGGTTTTGTGTCAATATCCATAGACGGTAGTGAAAATTTATTTTTCTCTCTAGCTACCTTTATGTTTGGAAACCGATTACAGTCTTGAGTAATTAGATTGTCCCCTTAAAAAGTTTCCTTTATACAACCTTTTTGAGGAATAAAAAATCCCCGGTAGATGCAAAATAAACCAACATAATCACGCGGAATTCATTTGAGATGTGGGCCCCGGACTTTAGCTGGGGCCATTTCTTTTTTTGACCCAAAACATTTTTACGCTAAACGCTTGCAGCTATTGCTCGTATCGTATATTTTATAAACAAATGAAAAAATTGAGGGGGAGGAACGTTTGGTAGCAACAGTATTAGTATCCCTGGGGTTTTTACTTTTGCTTGGATTAATCATGATTAAAGGGTCCTATGAAAGACTTAGCACCTTTGATATACCGGAACTTTATCAGGTACCCACAGTAAACTTACTATTAAAGCTATCCATTCTTCTTTTCATAGCTTATTCAGGTTTTTTCATCTTCTTTAATTGGAAACTGTTTTTGATTTTACTGGTTATAGGAATTTTAACTGCTAGGTTTACTACCGTAGTTTTTTGGGATGTTGTTTTAGGTGCCATCTTTGGTGACAAAACTACCAGAAAGCAGACCAAAAAAAGAAAACTCAATAAGAAATAGCCTGCACAGTCAACAGAAATGTTGGCTGTTTCTTTTTTAGCATGACATTAAAACCCCCTCGGCAAAAATCCTTGCGAGGGGGCTATTAAACCCAGAGGAGACTAGAAAGCTTTCTCCTGGTTTTTGACTCTAAATCTCTCGGGCATCATCATTTTAGGAGGCTTTATTAAGGAGACCTTAGGCCTTACATTCGTAGTTGATTTTATATGCTGGACAACTTCATGAATTTCACAATCCAGGTAAGTACAAATACGATCTAAAATTTGCATGGACAGGTATTCGTTTTTCTTGATTTTTGCAATAGTTGTTGGACTAAGGGAAAGTGCCTTTTGCAATTCTGCTTTTTTAATGCCACGTAACATCAACTGTAGCATTAATGGTTTATAAGAAACCATTTTATCATCTCCATGAATGTTAATAATAAAGTAGATATCATACTTTTATTTTAGTTGATTATTTTTTGGAATACAATTATTAAGTTTTATTTACAAATATTGCATTCAAGCTAATTTTCTTGTATAATTCTACACAAAGGTGGAGGTTTTGTCAAAAAGTATAAAGGAGGATCTTGTTATGGCAGTTAATTTACAAAAAGGTCAAAAGGTTGATTTAACAAAGGGTAGAGCTGGTCTTTCAAAAGTTGTAGTTGGTTTGGGCTGGGATACCAATAAATTTGATGGCCCAGATTTTGATTTAGATGCTTCTGCCTTCCTTTTAAGTGAAAATGGTAAGTGTGCCAGTGCTGATGACTTTATTTTTTATAATAACCTCATGCACAAGAGCGGTTCGATCCAGCATATGGGGGACAATCTAACCGGTCAAGGTGATGGTGATGATGAGCAAATTACCATTGATTTGAGTAAGGTCCCTGCTAATGTACATAAGATCGCTATTACGGTAACCATCCACATGGCCCGTGAACGTGGTCAAAACTTTGGTCTTGTATCCAATGCTTTTGTTCGTGTAGTAGATGAGGCTAATGGTTCCGAATTGCTGCGTTACGACTTGAGCGAAGATTATAGTGTAGAAACCGCACTGGTATTTGCGGAATTGTATCGTCATGGTGCAGAATGGAAATTTGCTGCTGTTGGACAAGGTTTTAATGATGGTCTGCAAGGCTTAGTTCGCCTTTACGGCTTAGATGCATAAAGAAAGGAGTTAATTAATGATTAATTTACAAAAAGGGCAAAAAATTGACCTAACGAAAACCAACCCTGGCTTAACCAAAATAATGATCGGTCTTGGTTGGGATCCCATAAGTAATGGGGGAGGCGGCGGGGGTTTTTTAAAATCCCTTTTTGGTGGCGGCGGCGGTAGCAATGCCGATATTGACTGTGATGCTTCCGTTTTCATGCTGGATGCTAACCAAAAGTTAACTAAGAAGAACAATCTGGTTTACTTCGGCAACAAGAAAAGTCCCTGTGGTTCCATCCAACATATGGGAGATAACCTAACCGGTCAAGGTGACGGTGATGATGAGCAAATTCATGTGGACCTCTCAAGGGTTCCTGCCGACGTTGACCGCCTGGTGTTTGTGGTCAACATCTACCAGTGCGTTCAACGGAAACAACACTTTGGGATGATCCAAAACGCCTATATCCGGGCGGTAAACAGTGGCAATGGCCAGGAAGTTTGCAAATTCAACTTATCGGATGGGTACGATGGAAAAACCGCCCTAATCCTTGGCGAAGTATATCGCCATAACGGCGAATGGAAATTTGCCGCCACTGGTGAGGCCACCACCGATACCGGTCTGGAGAGCCTCAGCAGACGTTACCTGTAATAAATAAAAAACAATCTGGGAGGTATTTATTGTGATTTCTCTTGCTAAAGGTCAAAAGGTAGATTTAACTAAAACCAATCCCGGACTAACCAAAATCTTTATTGGTCTTGGTTGGGACACTAACAAGTATGATGGTGGTGGTGAATTCGATCTGGATGCCGTTGCCTTCTTGGTCAAAGAAGATGGTAAAGCTTCTGGCGATGGCGCTTTTATCTTTTACAACAACAGACAAGATCCTTCTGGCTCTATCGTTCTCTCTGAGGACAACCGTACTGGAGCAGGCGATGGTGACGACGAATCCTTAACCATTAATCTACCCACCGTGCCTGCGGATGTTGCTAAAATTGCTATTTGTATCAACATCCACGAGGCTGCTGCTCGTAGCCAAAACTTCGGACAAGTTTCCAACGCTTATGTTCGTGTTGCCAACAGTGACAGCAACGAAGAACTTATGCGCTACGACTTAGGCGAAGATTATTCTATTGAAACCGGTATTGTTGCTTGTGAAATCTACCGTCATAATGGCGAATGGAAATTCAATGCAGTGGGTAGTGGTTTCCAAGGTGGACTGGCTTCCCTGGCTGCAACCTACGGCTTAAACGCAGGCTAAACAACCAATTAACTTGATGTAAGGGGTGCTAAGCACCCCTTCTTAAAATATTGGCCTTAAAAATAGTAGGGAGTGAAAAGTGTTGAGTTTATCTGGACTAAAAGGATTTTTTAATAACGCCAAAAGTAACTTGGCAGATTCTGTTAAACGTTTTAAAAATAAAGAATTTTTGGATGCGGTCATTGCTGGTTGTGCCCTAGTGGCCGCCGCTGACGGACACATTGATTCTGCAGAAAAGAACAAAATGATGGGCTTTATCCAAAGAAGTGAAGAACTAAAAGTATTCGAGACCTCCAAGGTAATTGAAAGATTTAACCATTTCACCGAAAACTTTGGCTTTGACCATACCATTGGCAAGGCGGAAGCCTATAAGGCAATCATGAAAATGCGGTCGAACAGGGAGGCAGCCCGCGTTGTCGTAAGTGTTTGCTGTGCTATCGGTATGGCGGATGGAAGTTTTGACGAGAAGGAAAAAGAAGTGGTTAGAGGTATCTGTAAAGAAATTGGTATCGAGCCTTCGGAATTCCAACTATAAGATCTAGATTTTAAGGAGGGCATAAACCTTAGTGGAAGCTTTTTTAACCGGCCTAGTGGCCAACTACGGACATTTTTTCAACCTGGAGGAAATTCAGAGAGTTCTCACCGATCCTGTAAGTTGGGGGATTATCTTTTGGTTAATCATCCTGGAAGGACTTCTTTCTTGTGATAACGCTCTGGTTTTAGCTGTACTCGTCAATAAACTCCCCAAGCATCAGCAAAAGAAAGCATTGCTTTATGGGATTTGGGGTGCCTATTTCTTTCGCTTTGTGGCGATTGGACTGGGAACCTATTTAGTTAAGATAACCTGGGTGCAAATTTTAGGTGCTGGTTATTTACTGTGGATGGCAGGCAAATTCTTCTTATCTAAATCTAATCATGAGGAAGAAGAGGACGCCGAAGTAAAGATAAGCGGCTTCTGGGTTAAATTAGTGGGTCCTTTTTGGGCCACGGTTATTGCCGTGGAGTTGATGGATATAACCTTTAGTGTGGATAGTATTCTGGCCGCCTTTGCCATGAGCAGTGAGGTTTGGGTGCTTTTCGTTGGTGGATTATTAGGCATTCTGATGATGCGGGGTGTTGCCACCATCTTTATTAAACTTCTTGATAAATACCCTGAATTGGAAGCATCAGCCTATATCCTAATCGCTTTGATTGGTGCCAAACTGATGGGCCAGGCCTTTGGTTACCATGTCTCTCATACCATCTTCTTCTCTGTTATGGCATTAGTACTGATTGGTACCATCGTACTCCATCACATTCGTGAAGGCGGTAAAAAGGCTGTATGATTTATTTTGATTATCTAAACCAAGAACAGAAAGATAAAATGTTCTACCTGCCCCCAGCGGATTGTTCGTTGGAACTAGATAAAAATACCTTGGCCCACGCTCTCGGTGCAACCCTCTATATGCCGGGAACTTCCCATAAAGCCATCAGTAAAGTAATCAACAACGAAATTCCCGGCCTTATTTCTACAGTGCTTTGCCTAGAGGATGCTGTAGATGACCGGGAAGTTGAAGCTGCCGAAAAAAACCTTGCTCTGCAACTAGGGACTCTACTTTCGCTGAAAGAAAAGGGGAGTTCACTCCCCTTTATTTTTGTCCGGATTCGTAATATAGAGCAATTAAAACGGCTAACAAATGTACTGGGAGAGTCAATTAACGTCTTAACCGGTTTTGTCTTTCCAAAATTCGATGCGGTTATAGGCTCAGCGTATTTCGAGCACTTGGTGGAAGTTAATAAGAACACTGAAAAAACGATCTTCGGTATGCCCATTCTTGAGGGACCTTCGGTTATTCACCTGGAATCCAGTACAGAAACCTTACTAAAGATTAAATCTTTACTGGATCAATACAAAGATCTTGTCCTGAATGTACGGATGGGTGCTACCGATTTATCTGGTTTATACGGTCTCCGAAGAAGCCCCGAACTAACCATTTATGACATTTCAGTCATTAGAGATTTTATTGCTAATCTTGTCAACGTATTTGGTCGGCCACAGGATGGCTATGTTATTTCCGGTCCTGTTTGGGAGTATTTCAGCACGCATACTCGGTTGTTAAAGCCCCAATTAAGACAAACCCCCTTCCGGGAGCAATTTGGCAATGAGGGGAGTAAGATTCGTTTAGATCTGCTTGGCAGATATATAGATGGCCTCTTGCACGAGGTGATGTTAGATAAAGCCAACGGGTTAGTTGGTAAAACAATCATCCATCCGTCCCACATCCTGCCTGTACAGGCGATGTATGCTGTTACCCACGAAGAGTACTGTGATGCCAAAGATATCTTAGCCAACGGTGGCAACGGTGGCGTTACCAAGAGCGTTTACGGTAACAAAATGAATGAGGCCAAGCCACACACGAATTGGGCTAGAAAAATTATGACACTATCTAAGATCTATGGAGTGCTGAATGAAAGATATGACCATACAAGCATCATCTACGCAGGAGAGAAACTACAAAGTATTAGATAGTCTCTCGGTCGGTATTCGAGTAGAAGAAAATCCCTACTCCTTACTGCCCGAGAGCATCTTCGGGGTGGCAGCAAGAAATAACCCCAAGAGAAGTTTCTTATTTGTCAGTAAGCTAATTGGCAAGCATATACCG
>CAMKDG010000083.1 GCA_946411205.1 uncultured Desulfotomaculum sp. | reverse complement strand
ACCCCATATTCAACATTTCATCCGCTTCATCCAAAACCACCGTTTTAATTTCTTCTAAGCGGATTGTTTTTCTTCTCATGTGATCCATAAGTCGTCCTGGGGTACCAACAATGATATGAGGTTTTTTATTGAGTGCTCTGATTTGGCGAACAATATCTTGCCCACCATAGACCGGCAGTGTTCGTATTCCTTTAACTTGACCTATCCTATTTAATTCCTCCGCTACTTGTACCGCCAATTCTCTGGTCGGGGTAATTACCAGCCCCTGAAGCTGCCCAATGGCACCTGAGAATCTCTCCACCATAGGTATACCAAAGGCAGCCGTTTTACCCGTACCAGTATGGGCTTGCCCAATAAGATCTCTTCCCTCTAAGGCAATAGGAATTGTTTTTTCTTGAATTGGTGTAGCCTCTTCAAAGCCCATGTTTAGTATCGACTCTGTTACAGGTTTACTTAATCCCAGTTGATAGAAACTTGACATATGTAACTCCTTTCAATGCTAGTAAGATTATTATTACTATTATTATTAAAATAAATCTTTCCTAATCGCTGCGCCCTTAAGACTATATCATACTTAAGGCTCAAAATACAAAAATATCACTCCGGCTGATGCCGGAGCGATATTTTTATTCATATTTTTTATTTTTAAACTTCTTACGCAGATAACTGGAGTAGCAAATGGCTAGAGGATTATGCCCTAATACCCGATCCTTAACAGCAAAGGTTGACACCGGGGCTTCAGAATACTTCGCAAAAAGCATATCGTGACCAACACAAAGCCCAATCTCTAGGTTTAAATCCGTTTCCTTTTGATTTAAGACCTTTGCTTGTAAAATTGGATCGCAAAGAATTTCTACCTTATCCTCTTTTACCTTAGGCACATCGTAGTCCTCTTTCTTCAAGCCACCAATTTTGCAGCAGGCAGAGTAGACTTCAAAATGCTTAGATAAGATTTCCTCCAGTATCGCTGCCTCTTCCGTTAAGCCAACACAGAAAGCCAGACCAATACGCTGATAACCCATTCTTTTAGCTAACAGAATCACTTCATCCAGACGGGTTAGGTTATTACCATGTACTGCTTGAAAATGACCACTTAGGCGATGGTACGCCTTGTTGGCATCTTCCTGGTATTCATCAAGGTCATATTTGCTGCCAGTGCAGTCAAAGCCCTCTTTATCACATTTGTTTTTGGGTTGAAGTTTACAGGAAGCACACTTCACAATTTGACCCCCCCTTACATACTTTTTGCAGATCGTCAAATTAGTAGATTCGTTATCAGATCTTAATGCCAAAGGCAAGCAGCATGTACTTGAGGCCTACATACAGGAGAATGAAAGCTAATAGATACTTCAGTTTACGTGCGTTGATAAACTTGGACAGTTGAGCTGCAACTACGGTACCGATGGCAACCCCAACCAACTCAAAGCCCAGGAAGGCGAAATCAATCTGACTACCCATGGACATGTAGTTGGCAATACTGGTTAAGGACGAAACTAGAATGGAAAGAACAGAGGTACCGGCAACAATGTACATGGGGAAGCCCATTACGCTGGTCATAAAGGGTACTAACAAGAAACCGCCACCCACACCAAGAGATGCAGAGATAATAGCTACAACGATACCGACAAAGAAAGGCACGAGTGCATTGTATTTAAATTCCTGTCCGGCAAAGGTAAAGGTGTTCTGGAGGCCAACTTGTTGGAAGTTAACACCAATTTCTTTAATTTCATTCATTTTACCCGCGGCCTTGAGCTCTTTAACCTTCTCGGCAAAGGCCTGGTTTGCTTGCTTTACTTTCTTTTGTCCATCAATGAACTTCTGGCTACATTCGTAGAACAGACGCAGAGAGATTCCAAAGGTAAAGATACCAAAGTATGGTTGGAAATGTTTCATTTCTTTGAGGAAGTCGGCAGAGAAATAAGAACCGATCAAAGCACCAATAATACCACCAAGACCAAGAGCTACTGCGGTAGGAACTACGATACGTTTTTCACGAAGATACAGAGGCGTACCAACAATGGGGCTGACCAGTGTTAATACTTGGTTCATAGGTTTTACCATGTTGGCATTTTTCAGACCAAAAATACTCATATGACCTACACCGGCCAGAATACCTCCGGCTGCACCTACCGAGGTAAATACATATCCGACAAAAATTCCCCATAAAATTAGGGTAATAGGACTAGCGTCCACGCCTGCCATTGAAAAATGCATATATAATTCCCTCCATTTTAATTATTTATTAGTTATTGTGAGACTCAGTACTAACTAAGACAGATTTAGTCGTTAACCGGGCTTTTAGGTATCCAAACACACCCTTGGTGAGATAGTAGAAAATATAGCAAGCAAAATATCCTGCAAAGGTATTAATTTCCCAGCTAACAAGAGGTAAGGTAATAGTAGGCCACTTCAAACTAATAATCCAAACGATAAGTACGTGGGGAACCAGGCTATAAATTGAATCTACTGCTATTGCGGTTAAATAATCAAAAAAAACTTCTCGCATTTCAGCTTGTAGTGACCGATAGGCGGCGCCATCTCCAATCTCCGTTGCTACATTTGACAGTTCATTCAATTCTTGATATCTTTCTTTAAGTCGCTTAATTTTTGCGCCGTGTGGATCTTTTAAGAAAGCCATCATCCGAGAAAACTTTGGTAACCGTCCTTCATTAAATGGTTGAGTAAGTCTATCTTGGTTCATGCCCTCCCTCCTTCTTATGATCATTCGCTTCGCTTGTTATTAATTTATCAAACTTTGCTTTTTATTCATGTCTCTGACGTGACCATAATCATGTCATAATAATTACCTAAATTTAGTCGTTAACTTTACATTATTATTGTCTAGTACAAGACATATTAAAAGGGCTGGCGATTTGTGTACGCCAACCCTTTTAATCATTATTTTATACAATCCACTTATTTAACTTTTCAGTATCTAGAACAAACATTTCTCTACCTTCAACAGCTATACTATTTTCTTGTTTAAAGGTATTTAAAAGTGATGTTACGGTCTGTCTTGAGGTACCAATCATACAAGCAATTTCTTCATGTGTTAACCGCAAATCTATTTTTGTGCCGTTGTCGGTCTCAACTCCCGCCCGTTCAGCCATCTTTAATAATAACATCGCTAATCTACCTGGGACCTGCCAACAAACCATTTCATGGATAATGGCCTCTGCCTCTCTCATTCTTACCCCTAAGGTTTTAGCTACTTTAATGGCAATGGAAGGATGTTGCTCAAGCAATTCTTCAAACCGATTTTTTCTTACTACCACGATCGTAACATCATTAATAGCACCAGCAAAACAGGTTCTCTCGCCATGATAAAGGGTTTCTGCTAGCCCCATTAATTCTCCCGGACTTCTCATGCTACCCACGGTAACCCTACGTCCATCAGCCGTAATACGGTAAATCTTAACAAACCCCTCTTCGATTAAATAGATTCGGTCTGCCGTATCACCGGCCGCAAAAATAATTTGACCCTTGGGATAATGTACCACTGTACCATATTCCCGAATGAGGTTTTTCTCATATTCCTCCAAAGCCAAAGGTTCATAATTGATAGTCTCCATATTCTTGTCCCTCCCAAAGGCGTGTTTCTCTATAATAATTGTCATATATCAAGACAAATAATTAGCCATTGTGTACTATTGTATATGTTTATTTTGTAATCTTCAAGACTATTCGTATATAATTAAATCTTTCACTAGTGGTAGAATTAGCAAAAGTTTAAATACTTATATCAATATAATTTACAATATGATTAAATTTAACCCCCTTTAGGATCTATATCCAGCAGCATAAGCATAGTTTTTAAATTTTAAGTAGCGTTATCATATTGCATTAAGTTTACAGGTTTTTAGTGTTAGATTCTAAACTTCATGCAAAGATTTTTCTACCAGGAATTTTTTATAACATAGCGAATTAATCCTAATACTAGTCGGGAGGTGCTTACACATTGAATAAAATAAATTTCAAATATGGTTTGGATGATGTTCCCCCTTTGCTAGAGCTATTGTTGTTGGGATTACAATGGCTGGCTATTGTAATCCCAATTATCATTATTATTGGCAAAGTAATCGTGGGGCATTTTATTGATCCATTAGAGCAGGTCATTTATCTGCAAAAAATGTTTTTTGTATCGGCCGTTTCCCTTTTGGCACAGGTACTGTGGGGACATAGGTTACCCTTAATTATAGGTCCTGCAACAGTACTCCTGGTGGGTATTGCTGCAAGCCAGGGGAGTAATACAAATACGATTTATTCCTCCATTGTAATGGGTGGTATCCTTCTTTTGGTCTTAAGTACTACCGGATTATTCGCAAAAATTAAAAGGTTTTTCACACCCCAGGTGGTCGCTACCGTTCTGATTTTAATCGCACTTACACTTACACCCATGATTCTCAATTTAATTTTTGCTGCTCAGCAGGTAGCCCCACTGCACAATTTGTGTTTTGCCCTTATTCTTGTTCTGGGTATGTTTATGGCCAATCAGCATTTAACCGGTCTTTGGAAAACAACCCTGATTATTTGGGCGATGATTATTGGCAGCGCGATCTATTTGCTACTTTTTCCTCAGTATACGGGAATAACTTTTAATCAGCATTTTAACCCGATCTCAAGTTTTTTTAGACCTTTAAACCTTGATTTTTCCCTAGACCCTAGTGTTCTAATTTCTTTTCTCATTTGCTTTTTAGCTCTGTCCATTAATGACCTTGGTTCAATTCAATCCATTGGTGAATTAATTAAGCCGGAAAATATGGAAAAACGAATTACAAGAGGCACTTCATTTACTGGATTAGGCAACATCCTATCCGGGCTGTTGGGTGTTATAGGGCCGGTCAATTTTTCTTTAAGCCCTGGCGTAATAGCCTCCACCGGTGTAGCTTCCAGGTTCACCCTAATCCCCACTGCCTTGGGGTTATTGCTGCTTTCTTTTTTGCCCTCGACAATTGCCTTTATCGGGAGCATTCCCCCGGTAGTGGTGGGAGGTGCACTTATTTATATTATGTGTTCACAAATCTCCTCAGGATTATTGGTCGCCTTTAACACAACCGGGGGCTTTAAGTTCGAAAGTGGCCTAACTATGGGCTTACCTCTTATGCTGAGTATAATCATTTCTTTCCTACCCCCGAACATCGTAAATAGTTTTCCTGTTTCACTAAGACCCATTATGGGAAATGGCTTTGTGATAGGTGTATTAGCCGTTTTAATCTTAGAGAATGTTATTTTTCGTAGAAAAAAATAGCTTTATTATTAAACAATCTATAGAGAATCAAGTCACTACCAAGCCCGTCAAATTGTTTTATAATACAATTTGATGGGCTTTATCATTCTCTACTTTGCCTTTTGTCCACTATTTGTTTTTGTTACCAGTTGTTGGTTATAAGTTGTTTCTCGATAATGTTGTATGGCGTCATTGTCTAAAAATAATTATTAAAGATTAGTTTAATAAACTAACATCATGATAATATTAGTAATCGAGAATAGTAGACTGCTCATTTACAGCAAACAAGTGTGTCTTATAAATTAATTGAACTTTCAGACACCAATGGGATATTGTATTTTTATGGATGAGATATTGTTTTAAACAATTTTTAATTATAGAATAATTATGAAGGTAAAATTTCATTTATTTTACTTAACTTATGCTTGGGTATTAAAATTATTTTATTATAATACACAAGTATTGAAAAACAAGAGGAGGAGTAGATAGACAATGGCGTCTCTACAGAATACCCAAGTTGCTACGGATTACGTTAATGAGGTATATGAGCTTGTACAAAAACGTAATCCTCATGAATGTGAGTTTCATCAAGCTGTTAAGGAAATTCTGGAGTCTCTTATTCCTGCATTGGCAAAACATCCTGAGTACATGGACAATGGTATATTGGAAAGGATAGTAGAGCCAGAAAAAATGATTACTTTTAGAGTTCCTTGGGTAGATGATCAAGGAAAGACAAGAGTAAACCGCGGCTTCCGTGTACAGTTCAACAGTGCCATCGGCCCTTACAAAGGTGGCTTACGATTTCATCCTTCCGTCAACGCTAGTATCATTAAATTTTTGGGTTTTGAACAAATTTTCAAGAATTCTTTAACCGGTCTACCTATTGGTGGCGGAAAAGGTGGTTCCGACTTTGATCCAAAGGGTAAATCCGACAGAGAAATCATGAGATTTACCCAAAGCTTTATGACAGAACTATCCAAATACATTGGACCTGATATTGATGTACCCGCCGGAGATATTGGCGTTGGTGCAAGAGAAATTGGTTTTATGTTCGGTCAATATAAAAGAATTAAAGGAGCCTATGAGGCGGGTGTATTGACAGGAAAGGGCCTTAGCTACGGCGGGAGTTTAGCCAGAAAAGAAGCTACAGGATATGGTGCTGTCTACTTTGTAGAAGAAATGCTAAAAGACAGGGGACTTAGTTTTAAGGGAAGTACCGTGGTTATATCCGGTTCTGGTAATGTTGCGATATACGCCATAGAAAAAGCTACTCAATTAGGTGCAAAAGTTGTGGCCTGTAGTGATTCCAGTGGCTATATTTATGATAAAAACGGTATCAATCTTAGCACCGTTAAACGATTAAAAGAGGTTGAGAGAAAAAGAATAAAAGAATATGTGACGGAGCATCCTCATGCAGAATATTATGAAGGCTGCTTTGGAATATGGTCCATTCCCTGTGATATCGCTCTACCCTGTGCTACACAAAACGAAATTGATGAATGTTCTGCTCAGACATTGGTTAAAAACGGGGTAAAAGCTATTGGCGAAGGTGCCAATATGCCATCCACTTTGGAAGCAATTAATGTATTTTTAAATAACAACATCCTCTTTGCACCAGCAAAAGCTGCTAATGCAGGTGGTGTATCCACTTCAGCACTAGAGATGTCCCAAAATAGCATGAGATTATCCTGGACATTTGAAGAAGTTGATGCCCAGTTATATAAAATCATGACCAACATTTATCGTAATAGTGTTGCAGCAGCAGAGGAATATGGCTATCCGGGTAACCTCGTGGTGGGAGCTAATATTGCCGGATTTAGTAAGCTTGCTGAGACCATGATGGCACAAGGAGTCATTTAAAAATACACTTATCTATAAATTGAATCCCCTATGGAATATTCTCCATAGGGGATTCATCATTTTTTCCGCCACCATTAAACCATCAGAACTCACTTCGCACTTCCACCTGTCCATACACTTTAATAGAAATTTTCTCTCTTTTGGCTGTTGTCGAAGCAAGACTAGCCATGTTGATAAGATCAGAAACTGAGTATACTCTATTGTCATTGGAATTAGCAAAGCACCTCACCCCTCCGACAATTCCCACTGACCCTTTAACCTTAATCCCCTGGGGCCATTCCGCCAAAGAAAAGGCAGCAATAATGCGTTCTGCAAAGTATTGGACATCCTGCCAAGATCTTATGGTTACAATAGCAAACTCATCCCCGGCATAGCGGCAAAGATAATCAATATTTTCCTGGATTACACCTTTTAATACCGTAGCAGTCTGACACAGGATTGAATCTCCTACTACGTGACCAAATTGCTTATCAATATTGCCAAAATCATCTAAATCTAAAAAAATAATAGTAATTTCTTGTCCTCTTTGCAAAGATTCCAATGCTTTCACATATAGATAATTTGCCTTATGTAGACCCGTAAGAGCGTCGATATGCTTTCCTAATTCAGCATTAAGTTTTGCTTTTGTTAATAATCCAGCCATATATCCGTCTTTAGTTACTACCAAACGTTCAATATTATACTGCTCCATAAGTTCTTTGGCATACCAAAGGGAAAAATGAGGTAATGCCACTATAACCTCACCACTCATTGCATCAACCACCAGTCGATTTGGATGTGCTCTCCTCACGTCCCGAGAGGTAATGATCCCCACCAGTTGTCTATTTTCCAGTACGGGTAATCCTCCGATTTTATGCTTATCCATTAAATCAATCGCCAGTTTAACAGAATCGTTTGGGGTAATGGTAATCAATTCTTTTTCCATTATTTGTTCTACACAAATCATTACAAATCTACTCCCCGGTTTACTTGAATCACAACATTAACCTGAGCTTTTAATAGTGAACTATCCGATGACATACGCTCTCCCTCTTCTAGAATAATAGGCAAGAGTTTTTCTTTGGGAATTAGCTGTGTTATAGACTTTCTTAGTACAACTGCCTCAAATATCGGATGATTAATCCGTACTATCTCATACTGATCTGGAGATAGTGCATCAACCATACGACGCACTGCCTCCGGTCCTATGGGTGCTTTTTTTCCTACCAACAATACATCCCTCATGGGAGGGAGTTCGAACTCGGATAATCGAATAGAGAGTTCCGCTTTTCGAACAAGCTCAGCTGAGCGGGGAGGGAATTCAAAATCACTGGCCAATTCTATTATCACCCTTTTTCACTTTGTAGTCATAGCTC
Source organism: uncultured Desulfotomaculum sp. (assembly GCA_946411205.1). Lineage (GTDB taxonomy): Bacteria > Bacillota > Desulfotomaculia > Desulfotomaculales > Desulfotomaculaceae > Desulfotomaculum. The sequence continues at coordinate 6,304 of CAMKDG010000083.1, read as the reverse complement.
TATCTATTAAACAATACCTTACAAAAGTAAAATTTATAAATATTCTTCTTTTCAATTTAGCTCTGTCTAAAATTAGGACTTTCTGCCTATTTACTATAGTGTTTTCTAAGCTTTCATTATATTTCCTGCTTATCATGTGTTTTTTTCTAATATTTATATGGTTTTACTGTGAATTCTACGTTTTTCATAGTGTCTTCACAATGGAGGACATTTTTCGTTGATTAGCGATAGAGCAAGTGTGTCATATTATATCACTAAACCGACAGCTAATGGTCAGACCTACACTTGCCTACTTATAAAAATAAAAATCCAGTAGTTTACATAACTGCTGGATTTTATCCAAGTACTCTATGACAACCTCTTCTCTGTAGCTTTCATATGATCTTACCTACACAACTCCAAACCGATTTCACGGATCATTTCTACGTCATTCGAAACGGTGTTCCCGACTGTTGTCAGATAGTTTCCAACCATTACCCCATTAATACCGGCCATAAAACCCTTCCGTTGAAGTTCTCCCAATGCATTTCTCCCACCGGCATACCGAATAGAAGCATCGGAAATGATTAGCCGGAACAATGAAATGGTTTTTAAAATTTCCAACGGTTCAATTTTTTCAACATGTTCTAAGGGTGTCCCCTTAATGGGAGTTAGAATATTAATGGGAATTGATCTTATACCCAATTCCCTGAGTTCAAAGGCCATTTTTATTCTTTGTTTCATGCTTTCGCCCATTCCAATAATCCCACCACAGCAAACTGTAAGGCCTGCCTTTATTGCATTTTTGATAGTATGTATTCTATCATCGTAGGTATGGCTATCACAGATATTGGCATAATATTCCCTGCACGTTTCAATATTGTGGTGATACATTGAGAGCCCAGCTTCTTTTAGCCGTAACGCCTGGCTAACAGAAAGACTGCCAAGAGATGCACATAGCTTTAAATTTGTCTCTAACCGTAACAATACAATTATTTGCAATACCTTTTCAAAATCATCGTTGCTCAAATTTCCCCCACTGGTGACAATTGAAAACCTGTGCACGCCCTCCTTTTCATTCTCTCTTGCCAAAGCCAATACGTCTTGGATATCAAGAAGTGGATAAGTCGGAATCCCGGTATTGTAGTACCCGGACTGAGCACAATATTTGCAGTTCTCAGCACACTTTCCAGATTTAGCATTGATAATAGCACACAAATCAATCTTATTTCCCATATGCTTTTTACATATCGTATCTGCTAAATGAAATAATTCCTCAATTTTAAGACTAGCCTCAGAAAGTTCTATTGCTTCTTCAAAGTCGATTAATCTATCATTTTGTAATTTTTTCTCGACATGACTTAGGATTTTGCTCATATTTAACCTACCTTACAATTTTTTCTTATTCATCTCACTTACTTATATTATCTATCCAAAGCACTATTGTCAACCGTTTAAAATTCATAGGTTTACAATAGAAAGACTAGGATTCAATAAGATCAGTAGGCGTCAAACTACAGCAAAACCTTATTAGCGGCGGACGCATATCTCATTCTGTTAATTTCAAGTGGAATTTTGTTTGTCACCTCAGGCCGATATTTGCTATAATAACATAACTTTATTATAATTATTGTTTACATGATAAGTTATACCATTAATCAGCCTGGGTAGTTTTGAAAAATATACGAATTATTAGATTGTATAAGCTACTTTATCTTTAAAAGATGTAGAAGAAGTAATAACATTATAGTAACATTTAGCTTATTTACTTATGACGACAATAACCATTTGAATATTAATAATAATGGACAAATAATCATTTTGGAGGCTTTCTATTATCATGAATAGTATAGAAAAGGTTCTTTGGATATTAAATAGATTAGGTGAAGAACCGTATGAAATGAATCTGACTACACTTGCCAATGAAATGAATACTGTAAAAAGTGGTGTGCATAAAACATTGGGTATTATGATGAAACAAGGTTTTATTATTCAAAACCCCGAAACAAAAAAATACTCTGTTGGCCCTGCCTTGTATAGACTTGGTAAAGTTTATGATAACCGAGTAGGCATTTGGGGAATTACAAAACCAATTATCATGGAAGTGGCAGAAATCACACAGGAAACAACTTCAATAGGCATTAGAGAGGGGGATCATGCCATTCTCGCTTATAAAATTGATTCTCCACTGCCTGTTCGCTATGTTGAGGATATTGGTATTAAATATCCCATGAATGGTAGTGCTATTGGAAAAGTTTTAGCAGCATACCACGATACTGAAAGGGTAAAAGAATTATTAAATGCCACGAAATTTATAAAGCATACACCTAATTCAATAGTTGAGCCAGAAGCAATTTTGCAAGAATACAAAAAAATTCGCGAGCAAGGTTATGCCATTAGTGATGAAGAAAGATTTCTGGAATCCTTCGGAATAGCAGTACCTATAATGAATGATCATAAAAATATATGGTCGTGTTTATGTATTACAGGACCCAAAGCACGCTTTACTTCGGAAAAGATCAATAGTTGGGTTCAATTATTGAAAAATAAAGCCAATGAAATTTCGATTCTCTTAGCCTAACACAAGTTGGACCTCTCGCATCCATAATTCGTAAGATTACAGTAGGATCAGTTATCAAAAAATCCAAAGACAAAACCATCTGAAGGTAAAATCAGATGGTTTTGTTTATTTCGACACTTTAATTTAAGATACTATTTCACTTCATTGGCATACTTACGGTTCCAGCCGGTGACTGCAGAAAAGATAATTACTGCCAGTAGTGCCCAAGAATATGGGTTTAAGAAGGCTACGCTGATTGATGGAGCTACAATATTATTGGCTTGAGCTGCAGAAACTAAGGCTCCGTACCATGCAACAACACAAATATGCCAGGGAAACATGAAAAATAGCGTACAAACGGCACAGTCCATAAGGTTAGCTCTTCTAGCAGGGGCAAGGTTAAATTTTTCGCCCAGAGGCTTAACCAAACTGGGTCCAACCAGTAGTTCTGCAGGTGCGTTTGCAGAGATCGGGGTAGAAACTAAGATCGTAATTCCAATAATTGCCAGTTCTGCTTGTCTTACGGTCTTGGCTACTGTTTTAGTTGCCCAATTTAACATTTTGTTCATTACACCGCTCTCGATCAGCACCTGTGTAATGGCCAAAATTAATAATGCAAAGATAATAGCTCCAACTACTCCTTGAATTCCATCTTCAATGATCCCAGTGGAACCTCCCTTTTCGACGGGAATGGAGAATATTTGTTGCAAATTAATGTTACCATTAATTATACCCAGTAGCATAGCTGATACGTTACCATAAATCAGAGATTCGACTATATGCCTACCACTTAAAGCACTGACCACAACTACTACAAAGCTTATAAGCATAAGAAGTCCGCCGACATCTAATGTGTCCTGAATTTCAATGAGTGGTTTAACTTCACCACCGCCACCAGTTATTAATATAACAACTGCGGCAATGATTGCAGCTGTCATTGCCAGTGGGAACCGACTTTTCACAACCTCCTGCATAGTGGCACCTTGGGTATAAGCTGAAACGATGGTTGTATCAGATACAGGTGCCAAGTTATCTCCAAAAGCAGCCCCAGCTAAGATTGCTGCTGCAAGTATTGCAGGGTCAGCTCCTAGAAATACTCCCGCGGGGTAAAGTACAGGCACCAACGAAATAGTAGTACCAGTACTTGACCCAGTACCAAGAGAAAATAGCATTGCAGAAACAAAAGCTACTAAAGCAAATAATGCCCCTTGTGTTCCCGTCTCAATACCAAACCAAAACAAACCATTTACCAGCCCTCCGGCAACCATTAACTTTCCAAAGACACCGGCTAGTAGCCAAGCAGTGACAATCACGATGCCGTTTTTGTCTCCAATGCCCCTCATAATACTTTCTGAGTAATTTTTTTTGCTTTTTGCCAAGAATAGACCAAAAACAATTGCTAACCAACCAGCTGCCCAGAAGGGCTTAGTTCCCCCCCGATCTTCAACAGATAACCAAATCAACAGGGAAATTAAAAGGACTAAGGGTAATAATGCACCCCAAATGCCACCATACATTTCTAACTTGTGAGAGTTGTTGGTGTCATGTTCAATAACTTGCTTTGTCATGGACAACACCTCCGTTACTTACTTTTAAATATATAACTGGTAGTAATTTTTAGTTTTCCAGGTAATGTAGATGACTTAAATAATTACTTCTTTACTATATAATATTGGTGAATCTTAATTATTTTATTTTGTATGCCAATAATGTAGCGTATTACTAATGATTATTAGGTTATCACTCTTAAGATACAAATCTTAAGAGTGATTTTTCTTTTGTGTTTAGATGTTTAACTATTTCCCAGGATAGTTGATTGATAAGCATATAAAGCAGGCGAACCACCGGTATGGATGAATAAAACATTCTCGCCTTGCTTGAATAAGCCATTGCGAACAAGTCCTATTAAGCCTGACATAGCTTTACCTGTATATACAGGGTCCAGCAAAATACCTTCTGTTCTAGCCAATAGCTGTACAGCTTCAACCATTTCCGAGGTAGGTAAAGAATAACCCTCACCAACATAATCATCGTATACACATACAGCTTCCTTGGGAATCTCATGTTTTACCCCTATAAGAGCTGTGGTTTTTTGAACTAAGCTGTATACCAGTTCCTCTTGAACATCTTTCTTACGACTAACGCTAATCCCAGTAATCGGAATGTTACAGTTATTGCCATAAAATCCAGTTATTAACCCAGTATGAGTTCCTGCACTACCACTGGGAGTAACGATATGATCAATCTTAATGCCTTTGTCAAAAAGTTGCGCGGATATTTCCTGTGCACATGCAACATATCCTAAACTGCCAATTTCATTCGAACCACCACCGGGAATTACATAACCCTTACGCCCTTCGGCTGCCAATTCATCAGCAACACCTTGCATTTCTTTCATCATATCTGAGCCACCGGGTACGACCTTGGTCTTTTCTACACCTAGTAGGTTAAACAAAAAGTTGTTGCCACTGGCTTCTGGCTTATAGCTATTAGGAACTCTCTCTTCTAAGACCAGTCTGCATTTTAGACCTTCCTTTACAGCTGCCGCAAGAGTGAGTCGACAATGATTGGATTGTACTGCTCCGCAAGTAATAAGGGTATCTGCACCTTGTGCCAATGCATCTGCTACTAAAAATTCCAACTTTCTGGTTTTATTACCCCCAGAAGTTAATCCTAATAGGTCATCTCTTTTAATATAGATGTTTGGTCCACCAAGAGCCTTTGTAAAATTAGGCAAAAATTCAATTGGAGTTTGCCCCTCTGTGTAACGTCTTCGAGAAAATTTGGCTAAATTCATGATATGTCTCCTTTCAAGATTGATTATGTTCTCATATATAGAACACAATTCTATAATAGTGAACTTATAAATATTATAAATATTTATTTATAATCAGTCAATATAATTTGACTATCCTTTGTTACCTTTTTCACCAGAAAAACTTGGCCATACCAAACTTTTGTTCCATAAAACAAAACACCCATAGTCTTATGACTATGGGCAAATTTTAAGAATCCATAATTAGTTAACATGTCGATATATGCAAATATTTTATTCTCCGAAACTAACTCTCCATCTAATCCGTCTCCTCATCGGTAATAACATATAACCATTGATTTAACTATTCTGGTAGGAGACGCTAATACGCTGTCATGATAACATATACTTCATTAGGCTCGGTAAAAAATGTTCACGAAAATGTAAGAATTAAAATAAAGGATTAGCTTTATTCATAAGGAAAGTTTATGAAAGGAGGTGTATTGTATATGGATGATAAAGAACAACTGTATGTGGATCTGATGATGGATCAAATGCCCGGAGAATGCAACACAAATGTTTTGATAAGTTCTGGTTACTTGACCGAAAAACTTCAGCATACACCAAAGGCCTTGGATTTTATAAAAACATTTTTAGATTCTAAAAAGGATGATGTCCTGCAGGCAATTTCTGATTTAGGGCCGGACTCTCGCAAAAGTGCTATTATGCACAGAGCTGGCATTAGGCAAATGGGGGTTCTTGCTGACGTTGTTACTATTCTAGTTAAAGAAGGGAAAGTTAGGAAAGATTCCGGTAAATTCTATATCATAGAGTAAGCCTGGGTATTCCTTTCGGGATTGGCCGTCGGCCACCAGCCCTCGGCCCCTTCCCAAACCCTTTTCATTTCCGGTAAAGCAACAACTATATAATTTTTATAGGGGCGACCTTTGGTCGTCCGTAGGGATGTTAGCACCTCTACGGACGACCAAAGGTCGCCCCTACGTGGTTTT
>CAMKDG010000082.1 GCA_946411205.1 uncultured Desulfotomaculum sp. | reverse complement strand
GCCGAGCTTCACGCTCCAATTTCCGGGACGAGCGGATACCGTTCTCATAGCCATAGACATACAGTTTGCACAGTGCCTGGGGAGGATATGACGGGCGTCCTGTATCTGCCGGGATGGTTCGTGTGAATCCCAATTGCCTCAAATTGAGTACCTCAATGTACCGATCGATCACTCGAGCCATACTCTCCCCATCCACCATATCTTCCAAAACCCATAGCTCACATTGTTCCCTATTGGTTCCTTTTAGGTACCCCATCTCTATCTCTCCATCCGTACTCTTCTTGCTTATATTTTACCATTTTTCACTAGAGGTTTAGATGGTTTTGTAACAGTCTGCCGTCCCTTAGGCACTTACTTTTTGCACTTAGTATCCCTGGTTTCTGGTCATAGCTTATTCTCCTCGTATCCCTCTAAAATGGCTATCCCCATCTTAACTCTGCAACCACGCAACCGTGTCCAAAGAACCGCCTTATGACTTCAGCCCATTAGTAGGTATTTTGTAAATCAAACTTAAAAAGTCACCCTAGGGTGACTTTTTAAGTTTGATCGGAAAAGCAGTTTTTTTATTTGGGTTTGGCCATAGACCTTCAGAGTTTTGATAAAATGCACGCTGGCAGCCTGGCAATTCCAATGCTACGCTCTCGTGACTCTACGTATAGTAAGTGTTTAGATGGTGTTACTCACCGCGCAGGCTTACAGCCAATCCAGTAGTTACGCCCTCAGATTGCATTCCTTTGCGGTCCCGTTCGGGCTAAGTAACGCAGTTGAACACTCCGCTATGCTTATAGTCTACCTGCTTACTTGCAACTAAGGCCTCTGGCTTGTTTATCTACCTACGTAACTTTTCTATAATCGCCTCGGCCATATCCGTAGTAGTGGCTTGGCCACCTAAGTCAAAGGTGAGCTGTTTCCCTTCGGCCAATACCTCAATCACCGCTGTTTCAATGCGTTTGGCGCTAGCGAATTCACCTAGATGACGCAGCATCATGACTCCCGACAGGATAAGAGCCAAGGGATTGGCCAGATTTTGTCCGGCTAGTTGAGGGGCACTGCCGTGCACAGCCTCGAACACAGCGTAGCTTTGACCAATATTGGCCCCGGGAGCCACACCCAAACCACCCACTAAACCCGCACACAAGTCGGAAACAATATCACCATAAAGATTGGGCAGCACTAATACATCATACTGCTCTGGCTCTTGAACCAGCTTCATACACATGGCATCTACAATCATTTCTTCATAGAGAATGGTGGGGTATTGCTCCGCTATCGTCCGCACACTTTCCAAAAACAAGCCATCGGAAAGTTTCATAATATTGGCTTTATGCACCGCCGTCACCTTTTGCCTTCCCTGACGCATAGCCGTTTCAAAGGCAAAACGGGCAATCCGCTCGGAGGCTTCCCGAGTGATAATTTTAATACTCTCGGCAGCATCCTTCCCCACCCGGTGTTCCACCCCGGCATACAAATCCTCGGTATTCTCCCGTACCACCAGCAAGTCAACTTCCTGATAACGGCTAAAAATATTGGGAATGTTGCGAGAAGGTCGCAGGTTAGCATAAAGATCCAATTCTTGACGTAGCGTTACATTGACACTGCGAAACCCTTTCCCAATCGGCGTTGTGATGGGTCCCTTCAGAGCCACTTTATTACGACGAATAGAGTCCAGCACATAGTCTGGCAGAGGAGTCCCGTGGGAGGGTATGAGATCCGCCCCGGCCTCTACTACTTCCCACTGAATAGCCACTCCCGAAGCCTCAATAACTTGCCGGGCAGCCTTGGTAATCTCCGGGCCAATACCATCTCCGGGGATTAGCGTAACAAGATGCATGGTCCACACCCCCTAGTCAAAGTTAAAACCGCCGTGCTTACGGAAGTGGGGTGCTAAACCACCGTCATGGAGGATCTTAATCATTACCTGGGGCAAGGGTTTGACAGCTATCTTCATATCTTTGGTACGATTGATGATGACGCCTTGGGACAAGTCGATATCCAATACATCACCGGCATCAATCAAGTCAGTATCACATTCCAACACCGGTAAACCGGTATTAATGGCGTTGCGGTAAAAAATTCGGGCAAAGGATTTAGCCAGTACGGCACCAATATTGGCATGCTTAATGGCCAGGGGCGCCTGTTCCCGGGATGAGCCACAGCCAAAATTACTGCCCGCTACGATAAAATCCCCTGCCGTCACTTTACTGTAAAAATCCGGGTCCAGATCTTCCATCACGTGCTTAGCTAGCTCATTCATGTCCAGGGTCTTAAATTTATATTTACCAGAAATGATATAATCGGTATTCACATCATTGCCAAACTTGTGGCATTTTCCTTGAAATTTCATGGCCTCACCTACTTCATAAATTGTCTGGGATCGGTAATCATGCCGGTTAGGGCAGAGGCTGCCACACTGGCAGGAGACGCTAAATAGATTTCGGCATTGCTGTTACCCATACGGCCCTTAAAATTACGGTTAGCGGTGGAAATTACCGTTTCACCATCGGAGGGAACCCCATTATGGGTACCTACGCAGGGACCACAACCCGGCGTAACTACCGCAGCACCGGCTTCCACTAAGCGTTGGATAATCCCTTCGTTCATGGCATCTAGATATACCTTGCGGGATGCCGGGGCCACAATAAGCCTAACATCAGGGTGCACTTTTTTACCTGCCAAGATGGCAGCCGCGATCCGTAAGTCCTCTAAACGGCCATTGGTGCAAGTGCCGATAAAGGCCTGTTGGATGGGCGTACCTGCCACCTCAGACAAGGGTGAAACGTTATCCACCCGGTGGGGTTTCGCCACCTGGGGCTCCAGTTCAGAAACATCAAAGGTTAGAACTTTATGGTACTGAGCATCTGGGTCGGCACTAACAGCAGTAAATTCTTCATCCGTAAATTGCCGCAGCCAAGTAAAGGTTTTCTCATCGGCTTCCATCAGACCAGCCTTGGCTCCCATTTCGATAGCCATATTGGCAACGGTAAAACGACCTTCCATGGAAAGAGCTTGAATCGCTTCACCGGTATACTCAGCAGCCATGTAGGTGCAACCATCGGCAGTCACCTGACCCATCAGGTAAAGAATCAAATCTTTGGCATAAACCCCGGTGGGCAGGACTCCGTTGCAAACAAATTTAATCGTTTCCGGCACTTTAAACCACATTTTGCCGGATACCAAGCCACCGGCTAGATCGGTTGAACCTACCCCGGTGGAAAAAGCATTGAGAGCGCCATAAGTGCAGGTGTGGCTGTCAGCACCAATCACCAGGCTGCCGGGGCCCACCCGGCCACTTTCCGGAATCAGTTGATGGCAAACACCCTCACCAATATCATAAATTCGGCAGCCCTTTTGTTTGGCAAAATTACGCATAATGGTGTGTAATGCTGAAACACCTTCCAAAGGACTGGGGGAGCTATGATCAATGACCAGGGCAACCTTATCCGGGTTAAATAACTCCTTGCCTTCCATGTTCTCATAGGCACGGATGGCCAACGGTGAAGTGCCGTCCTGTCCCATCACAAAGTCAACCGTTGCCACCACAATATCGTTAGCTTGGCAATCCTGACCGCTATGGGAGGTAAGAATTTTTTCTATGATCGTCTTGCCCAAATTAATCCCTCTTTCCGAAATGGTCTTCATAGATATAAACCAATTCTTTGTCAAACAAAGAACGCTTTAGGGAAACCGAGGCAGAACGAATCTTTGGCAGCAGATTCTCCGCTTCTTCTTTAGATAAATCAATGCCATACTCGGCAAATTTCATTCTTAAAGAAGCAGAGCCGGAGTGCTTGCCGATAACAATTTGGCGTTCCAGACCCACTTCTTCCGGCTGAAAGGCCTCATAGGTTTTCGGGTTTTTAATGGCTCCGTCAGCATGAATACCTGATTCATGAGCAAACATATTGGAGCCCACAATGGCCTTACTGCAATGTAGTTCACGACCGGAAGCCCGGGCCACATACTCGGCAACTTCCCGGAACATCTCCGTCTTGAAATTAAGATCAATATCATAGAGGTGTTTTAATGCCATGACGACTTCTTCCAAAGGCGAGTTACCGGCTCGTTCACCCAGACCCATAATAGTAACCCCTACCCAATTGGCGCCAGCCTTCACACCGGCAAAGGCATTGGCAGTAGCCATACCAAAGTCGTTGTGCGTATGCATTTCAACCTCAATATCCACGGCTTCTTTTAAAGTTTTAATTTTTTCATAAGTGGTAAAGGGCTCCAGGATGCCTACCGTATCACAATAACGCAGACGATCTGCTCCAGCCTGCTTAGCAGCCTTGGCAAATTCTATGAGATAGTTCATATCACTGCGGGAAGCATCCTCGGCGTTTACTGATACATAAACGCCCTCTTTTTTGGCAAACTCAGTAGCCCGCACCATGTGTTCCAATACCCACTCACGACTGGTCTTCAGCTTATGTTTAATGTGAATGTCAGAGGTGGAAATGGAGATCGCTAAGGCATCGACTCCACAGGCCAAAGACGCTTCAATATCTCTGATCACCGGCCGGTTCCAACCCATGATACTGGCCTTCAGACCCAAGCTGCAGATTTGTTTAATCGCATCCTGTTCATCTCCGCCCATGACTGGAATACCTGCTTCTATTTGGTCTACACCTAATTCATCTAAAAATTTGGCAATCCTGATTTTTTCACGGTTGGCAAAAACAACTCCGGCAGTTTGTTCACCATCTCGCAGGGTTGTATCAACAATCCAGATTTTTCTTTTTTCCATTAAGACACCTCCAAAACAATAACTATAAAGGATATGTTACCACAAAAGATTCGTTCTGGGATATGTTTGTGCTGCATTTATACTGTATACATAACCACATTCAGTTTTTGACGATTAATTGAAAATATTTTCTAATATCTTTTCATTGCTCGATATTTCATATCCTTTATAATGTATCATTATTTATACATAATTTTTTGGACACTTTTTAATTTGTGTATATTTCTGTACATATATCCGCAAAAAAGGCGGTTGCAACAATGAATTGCTGAGGACGAAGGCCAAAGAGGGAGTGGCGCAAAAATAATATTGCGCCACTCCCTCTTTGTGAACTGTGAACGATGTTATTACATCATAAAAGACATCACGTACGTCATCACCGAAAGTAACAATACCATACCAATACTATGTTTCAGAGTATACCGGAAGATCTCAGCTTCCCGACCTACCAACCCTGTGGAGGCAGCTGCTACTGCCAGAGATTGGGGTGAGATCATTTTACCGGCTACACCACCGGTGGCGTTGGCAGCAACGGTTAGGGTGGAGCTTACACCAATTTGATCGGCAGTAATCTTCTGTAGGTTACCAAATAGTGCGCAGGAAGAGGTATCACTTCCGGTAAGGAACACTCCCAACCAGCCCAGAATGGGGGCAAAGAAAGGAAAAAAGCTGCCGGTCTTAGCAGCAGCCAGACCCAGGGTAGCACTCATACCCGAGTAATTCGCAATGTAGGCAAAGCCCAACACACAGGCAATGGTAATCAGGGGAAAGGTTAACTCTTTTAAGTTTTCGAAATAGGTGGCAACCCATTGGCCAAAGCTCATCCGTACAAGGAACATGGATAACAGAGCAGCGAGCAAAATACCGGTGCCAGCTGCAGCCAGCCAGTCAAAGGTGTACACCGCAGCATAGGGTGTGGGGTTGGCCACAATAGGGGCAGCCTTCATAACTAATTTGTCCAGTCCCGGCACGGGTATAGCAATGTCGTAGGCTTTCAAAGCAATCTTCACTGAAGGAACACCCCACAGGGTGATGAAGCCCGTAAGGGCAACAAAGGGAGACCAGGCTTTGATAATTTGTCCAGTGGTATACTTCACATGGGGATTAAAGGTAGACTTGGCTTCATCCTCAAACCTAAATACTTTAGCCGGACGCCAAACTTTTAGGAAAAGAGCTAACGCAAATAGAGAAACCAAGGAAGCAATGATAGCGGGCAGTTCCGGTCCCATAAAGGTAGCTGTGGCCCACATGGTGATACCGAAGGATAAACCCGATACCAAAATAGCCGGCAATACTTCCATAACACCCTTCAGGCCGGCCATAGCAAAGACCACCCAGAAAGGAACGATCACAGCCAGGATACCCAGTTGCAAACCAGCAACAGCGGCTATCTCAGTAGCCGCCAGACCCGTCGTTTTAGCTGCAGTAATCACAGGGATACCAATGGCACCAAAGGCCACCGGAGCTGTATTGGCAATCATGCAGAGACCTGCTGCATATAAGGGTTTAAAGCCCAAACCCACTAACAGCGCTGCAGCAATGGCTACCGGGGTACCAAAACCAGCGGCACCTTCGATAAAGCCACTAAAGGAAAAAGCAATTAATAAGACCTGCAGCCGGCGATCATCGGTGAGAGATGTAATAGAAGAACGAATAATATCAAATTGCCCGGTTTTTACGGTAATCTTATACAGAAAAACTGCGTTAATCACAATCCAACCAATGGGCCATAAACCAGTGAGTGCACCATAAACAGTGGAAGTCACTGCCATGCCGGCGGGCATACCATAGGCTATAACAGAAATGACAACGGCAATAAGAACCGTGGTTAAGCCTGCAATATGTCCTTTCATTTTCTTAACTGCCAAAGCCCAGAAAAAAAATGCGATTGGCATAAGTGCGATTAATGTGGATAAGAGGAGACTACCCAGGGGGTTATAATCTTGCGTCCAGGTCATAGATCTGATGTACCACCTTTCTGTAATTATTTGCTAGCTAGACCTAGATTTTGCTTTTTCACCTTCCTTTTTTAGAAGATGTACTTTCAGGTATTTTATAAACATTTGCTTCTTAGCACTATTTTCCTGCTCCTTTGATGCAAAACTTAGAATATTTCGTTTAAATTAAAATGGAGAGTAGTTTCCCAAGGGAAATTACTCTCCAAATAAACTCATTCATGTTAGAAACAGTTCTTGCTTTAACTCTGCTAAGAGAATTTTACTGCAGTTTTTCCCGGAGTAGTTTATTAACTAAATCTGGATTAGCTTTTCCCTTGGTGGCTTTCATAACTTGCCCCACCAGGAAGCCAATGGCTTTATCTTTACCTGCCTTGAAATCTTCTACGGATTTGGGGTTGACTGCAATTATTTCATCCACCACCGAGGCTATGGCTCCCTCGTCGGAGATTTGCACCAGCCCCTTTTCCTTAACGATCACTGCTGAATCTTTTCCAGATTCAAACATTTCTTCAAAAACCACCTTAGCAATCTTCCCGCTGATGGTTCCCTGATCGATTAGTTTTATCAATTCTGCCAACTGTTGGGGTTTAATTTTGCAGGCAGTTATGTCAATACCACTTACGTTTAACTGGCGAGACATTTCACCCATCATCCAGTTGCTAATAACCTTAGGTTTATCATAATGCTCGATAATTTTTTCAAAGTAATCGGACATTTCTTTGGTTAGGGTTAGAATATTTGCATCGTACTCTGGTAAACCATATTGTTCCACATACCGACTGCGACGTTGGTCTGGTAACTCGGGCAGAGAATCCTTGATGAATTCAATCCATTGGTTATCCAGCACTACAGGTACCAAGTCCGGATCTGGGAAATACCGATAATCGTGGGCCTCTTCCTTACTGCGCATGGATACAGTGATGCCTTTGGCTTCGTCCCAGGTACGGGTCTCCTGAATCACCCTGCCGCCGGATTCCAGAACATCAATTTGTCTTTCCACTTCATAGGCTGCTGCCCTTTGTAAAGCCCGGAAAGAGTTAAGGTTTTTTATTTCCGCTTTAGTACCAAGTTCCTGCTGACCCACGGGACGTACAGAAATATTAACATCGCAGCGCAGGCTCCCTTCTTCCATACGACAATCGGAAACACCGGTGTATTGAATAATGGCTCTTAGCTTTTCTACATAGGCCCGAGCTTCCTCTGGGGACCGCATATCTGGTTCGGAAACAATTTCTATTAAAGGCGTACCACCACGGTTATAATCTACCAGGGAGTAAGGAGTGGTCATAATATTACCCTGGTGCACCAATTTGCCGGCATCCTCTTCTATGTGCATATGGTGAATACCAATCCGCTTGGTCTGCCCCTCTACTTCGATCTCCACATAGCCTTGACGAGCAATGGGCAGATCGAACTGAGATATCTGATAGTTTTTCGGTAAATCTGGATAATAGTAGTTTTTGCGATCAAATTTAGAGTATTCCACCACTTGGCAGTTAAGGGCTAAGCCAGCCCTTACAGCATATTCCACCACCTTTTTGTTTAATACAGGCAGTGTGCCGGGTAGCCCCAGGCATACCGGACAGGTATGATGATTGGGCTCACCTCCGAACTCAGTGGTGCAGTTGCAAAAGATTTTTGTATTGGTCTTTAACTCTACGTGTACTTCAATACCAATGACGGTTTCGTATTGTGTCATTTGCGCCACCCCCTATAGTTCCGGCCGTAGCCTATGATGTTCGGTATTTTGTTCAAAGGTAAAGGCTGCCTGCAGCAGGGTACCTTCATCAAAGGCTTTGCCAATTAATTGTAACCCCACGGGTAGATTATTCACTAAACCACAGGGAAGAGAGATGGCTGGTAGACCGGCTAAATTCACCGGGATGGTGCAGATATCCTGTAAATACATCTTAATGGGGTCATTAATCAATTCCCCAATTTTAAAGGCGGTACTGGGTGAAGTGGGGCCTAATAACAGATCGTATTTATCCAAGGCCTGATCAAAATCCTGTTTAATTAGGGTACGTACCTTCAGGGCCTTAAGGTAATAGGCATCATAATAACCAGCCGACAGGGAATAGGTTCCCAGCATAATCCTCAGCTTAACTTCATCGCCAAAACCCTGGCTGCGGCTACGTTTAAACATATCTACGATATCCTCGGCATCTGCTGCCCGGAAACCAAAGCTCACACCATCGTAACGGGCTAAATTGGAACTGGCTTCGGCGGTGGCCAACAGATAATAAGCAGGCATGGCATAATCCGTATGGGGCATGCTGGTTTCTTCCACATAGGCGCCCAGTTCGGTCATTTTTTCGATAGCTTCTTTGATCCGATTTTTAACTTGGGAGTCAATCCCCTCCGCCAGATATTCCTTGGGTACTCCAATCTTTAGACCCTTAATATCATTAACCAGATATTTTGTAAAATCCGGATGCTGTAGATTAGCCGAGGTGCTGTCCAAGGGGTCATGACCACAAATCACATTTAACATATGAGCCATATCTGTGACATCTTTAGTAATGGGACCAATTTGATCCAGGGAGGAGGCAAAGGGCACTGCACCATAACGGGAAACCCCGCCGTAGGTGGGTTTCATGCCTACCACACCGCAATAGGACGCAGGTTGACGAATAGAACCACCGGTATCTGTACCTAAGGAAACAATGGCTTGTCCAGCAGCCACTGCAGCGGCAGATCCGCCACTGGACCCGCCGGGTACCCGTTCGGCATCCCAGGGATTGTGGGTTAAATGAATTTTTGAGTTTTCTGTGGAAGAACCCATGGCAAACTCATCCAGGTTTGTTTTGCCAACCAACACCAGGTTAGCATCGTAAAGCTTCTGCACGGCGGTGGCGGTGTAAGGCGGGACAAAATCCTCCAGCATTTTAGAAGCACAGGTGGTACGAATACCCTCTGTACATAAATTATCCTTCAGGGCCACAGGAATACCCGCCAGTGGTCCAATGGCTTCGCCAGCAGCCAGTCTTTTGTCCACCTCGGCGGCCTGAGCTTCGGCTGTTTCCTGGGTCAAGGTGATATAGGAATTTACTTTATCTTCCACCTGCTCAATGCGTTGAAAAACTGCCTTTGTAATCTCGGCAGCGGAGACTTCTTTCTTAACCAGCATTTCATGAAGCCGATGGGCGGTTAACTGGTAGAGATCCAAGATGGTTCCTCCTTCTAGTTTAAATCGTGGTTTGCAGGAGTAAGGTTTTTTAAAACCCACCCCTTAGCTTGCTCCCATAAGCTAGACGATCTTCGGCACCTTAAAGAAGCTCTCCTCCCGCTCGGGAGCGATGGCCAGTGCCTTTTCGGGGTCAATGCTTTTGCCCACGCGATCCTCCCTAAAGACATTCTGAATGGGTAATACATGGGCGGTGGGGGGGATATTATCTGTATCTACTTCCTGTAAAGCCTTAGCAGCATTGAGGATTTTATTTAACTGTTGGGTGTACAATTCCTTTTCCTCTTCGGTTAGCTCCAACCGAGCTAAGAGTGCCACATGATCTACATCCTGTTTAGATATCAACTGGTACACCTTCCTTTTCATTTAGAAAACTGACAATATTATACCAAAATTGGCTTTTATGGTGCAACATAGGCATAATTTAGATGTCCTTTTGCCAAAAGATATTTCATGGTTGAATTATTTTTGGGTACGCTAAGTATGACTATATTTCCCTTTCATAAAAAAGGAGGTAACTTCATGCACAACAAAAGAGTCATCAGCACCGATCAGGCACCGGCAGCCATCGGTCCTTACTCTCAGGCGATTGCCTTTGGACCGTTAATCTTCACCTCAGGTCAAATTCCTCTGGACCCCGTTAATGGAGCGATGGTACCTGGTGATATTCAGGCCCAAACCCGTCGTGTCTTGGACAATGTTAAGGCTGTTTTACAAGCAGCCGGTGCCGGTATGGAACATGTGGTGAAAACCACGGTCTTTATTAAGGACATGAACGATTTTGAAAAAATTAACCAAATCTATGGCGAATACTTCCCCTCCCCTTCTCCTGCCCGCTCTCTGGTGCAGGTGGCCCGCCTGCCTAAGGACGTAGGCGTTGAAATTGAAGTTATCGCTGCCCCAGGGCATGGACACGAACATGGTCATGGTTCCGGTGGTGGTTGCGGTTGTGGAGGCTAAGCGCAGCTAATAATTGAACTATTCAAAAAGGACATGGCCTTGATCCATGTCCTTTTGATTGAATTACTGCCTTTGAATCTCCAATACCCGCTCATAAAAGGGCTCACCAATATAAAAAATCTTTACTTTGTCGTTAGGGTGGACATCGCTGATTTCTTTGCCAGTCTTATCCACCAGGAACCCAGAACTCCAGCCCCAGAATTGATTTGGTACATATTTTTTGCTGTTACCTTTGCCTGATTTTAAATAGAGTGCTCTGTCAATTCGATCAATCTCCCCGCTGATATTCTTCACATCCAGCAAGGTGATTTCTTTAATGGTGCCCCCGGAAGTGATGCCAAGCTTAACAAACTGGTCTGCTTTAATTTTTTTTAGTAAATCTTTGCTGCTTTTACTTTTCGATTTTTCATCTGTAATCACCGCATCCCAGGCCACGGGATAATGCGCTTCTTTGGTATTGCTACCAACGCTGACAATGTTACCAACATTACCAACATTGCCTTTGATGGTGAACACCAGCGGTTCCCCTTCGATCAGGCGAAGGAATCTGCCGTAGACATCTCCTTGCACCGGCGAAAAACTTCGCCTTTCCTGTAATTCGAGATAGGCCAACTGCCGCTTGTCATCCAGAATCCCTGAAATGCGGTAATTAACAATTTGTTGAATATCCATAGGCTGCCCTAAATAGTAGACCCGACAGTTCTCATTGACGAGGATTTTCTGAGTTCCTTTAAGAGAGTTCACTTCAACTTCTAAGCCCTTTTTTCCTGGGTCCACACTGGCCACCCAACCATCAATTTTTCTTTTGTCATCTAGCTTAATCCAGCCCTGGTCATAGAGCTTGCTTAAAATGACCGCCAGTTCTCCTCGACTCACCGGCGCCTGAGAGCCAAAACTACCATCCGGATAGCCAGACATAAGCCCCTGGTCGCTGACTGTCTGAGCCGCGGCCAAATATTCGGCTGGCATGGCCTGACTGTCGGTAAAGATCTTGCCTGTGCCGGGTGGCAGTAAGTAAAGGGTATTGGCTAACAAGGCTGCCAACTCACCACGACTAATGGGGCGGTCATACTTAAAGGTTTTTAACAGATCAGCGGGAATAAACTTTTGCTGCACTGCAAAGTCCAGATAATTCTGATCCCGAGGCACTGGATAGGGGCTGGCCGAGGCGTTTTTGGTTCGTTTAATCTTGGCCACCTGCTCTTTGTAGCCCGTACTGTTTAAAATGGTTGTAATCCCTTCCAAACACTGCACTGCTTGATTGGGGCGGAAGGTGCCATCGGGAAAACCTTTATCCAGCCCCAGGGCGTAAACCTTTTCCACTGCTGGCTTAGCCCAATGTCCTTGGATATCCGTTAAATAGGGCGCCTGTTGTTGTACGGTATTAGCCGCCCAGCCAGTGGTGGAAAAAACCAACAAAAGCAAGGTTAGGATAAACCCTTTTGCAAGAAACTTCATCATTTAACTCTCCTTATGGACATCCACAAATTTATAGATAGTACCTTTATCTGTACAAACGACAATTCCCCCGTCTTTTAAAAACACCGGCATTCTGCTGATACTGTCCTTATCATCCTTGCCTTTATCAATCATGATGCCCCCATCCTTGTGGAGGGTTTGACTGATCGTTTTATCAATCTCTTTGTCCCAGATCAATCTGCCTGCAAAACTAACACAGAAGATACGTCCATCCTTGCTGCCTGCATACAAACGTTGTTTGGCATTATCAATTGCCATTCCAGAAGAAAGATTCAAAAGCGGCAGTTCCCAACGTAGGGCCCCATCGGCAAGGTTAAAGGCAAAGATCTGCTTTTTTCCTGACACGAATAGCGTGTTGTCTAAAGAAAAAGCTAGCTCCGACAAATCATTGGTTTTTACCCGATAACGCCAAATTTCTTGGCCCGTGCCCTTGTCCAAGCAGAGAACTTCACCCGATGTGTTTCGATCAACCTGGGCCGGGTTGGTAACGATATATAAACGCCCGTCCGGCCCCAAGGTCATCCGAACATCTTTCAGGTTCCCCAGGCCCTTGTGCCAGATGCGCTCCCCTTGACGGTCCAAAGCCCGCAAACTATAGCTCTCTTTCTTATCCCCGGTACAAACATAAACTGCCTTGTCATCCCCCAGGAGCTGTACAACATTTTTCTCGTCTGAGTAGCGCCATTTAAAATTTTGCCGCGGCTCCACCGCATATAGCCCATCCGCTACCCCGACATAAAGAAGATTGTCCGGACCTTTGGAGACTACGCCACTACTGCTGTTACCCTTGGGTTTGGGATAAATGCGGTAGATCCAATTGAGACTACCATTTGGTTTCATCTGTTGTACACCCTCTGTACCGGTGGCGTACAGGTCTTGCCCCTCTACCAACAGGGGCTCCGTTATCTTGCCGCCCACTTCCATCTTTCTTTCCCACAGCTTGGTGCCGGTATTGACATCATAACAGGTAATTTTATTACCCACCGGGTAATAAAGCAGCCCATTCTCGGTAACCGTAACCTCCGCAGATAGTTTACCGGCCTTTTCCACCTGCCACTTCACTTGGCCATAGGGATCAAATCTACCGGCAGCCAGCAGCGGGCTGGCGGCTCCCAGAGAAAAAGCAATCAGTGTTACTAAGAGTACCCATCTTTTCATAAGCAACCCCCTTGGGATTTTCTTCTTGACTTGGGTTGGTAATTCCTTCCCTGAAAATAGCTGATACTAAAGTTATCGGTCGTAAACCCTAAAGCTTAAAAGAAAAAATCCCCGTTGTCCGGGGATTCCTTAGACGATTAACTTTCTAGCAAAGCAATAAACCCCTCTTCATCTAAAATGGTGACACCCAATTGCAGGGCCTTTTCGTGCTTCGAACCAGGGTTTTCTCCTACCACCACATAGTCGGTTTTTTTGCTGACACTGCCGGCAACTTTGCCACACAGTATATCAATGGCTTGCTGGGCTTCCTGACGGGAGAATCCTTCTAGTGTTCCGGTAACGACGAAGGTTTTACCTGCCAGAGTTTGTTCGCCCGGCGCCGGCTGTACCAATTGTTCCTGCATATTGAGACCCGCCTTGGCCAACCGCTCTATCAGTGTCTGGTTCTCCGCTTTGTTGAAATACTCCACCAGACTTTCAGCAATCCTAGGGCCGATTTCTGGAATGTTGGTTAATTCCTCCACCTGGGCCTGCCGAATGGCTGCTAGGGAGCCAAAGTGCTGAGCTAAGATTTTTGCCGCCCGCTCTCCCACATGTCGAATCCCCAGACCAAATAGTAATTGGGACAGAGAATTATTTTTGCTGGCTACCAGGGCATCCAGCAGCTTTTGGGAAGAACGGGCTCCCATACGCTCCAAACGTATTAACTCTTCATATTGTAAATCATAGAGATCCGCCGGGTCCTTTACCAAGCCGCCTTTAATGAGCTGGTTAATAATGCCTTCCCCCAGCCCCACAATATCCATGGCTCCCCTGGAAACAAAGTGAATAATCCCTTCCCGGGATTTGGCCGGGCAATGCTCGTTGGTACAACGGTGGGCAGCCTCTCCCTCTATCCTCACTACCGGTGCACCACATTCCGGGCAGGTGGTAGGGATCGTAAAGGAAATCTCCTGACCGGTACGCTGTTCGGGATATACCTGAACAATTTCCGGGATGATATCGCCAGCCTTTTGTACCAAAGCCTTATCACCAATGCGAATATCCTTTTGCAGAATAATATCTTCATTATGTAAGGTGGCTTTACTGACGGTGGTTCCAGCCAACTGCACCGGTTCCAAGAGCGCGGTGGGTGTCACTACGCCGGTCCGCCCCACCCGCAGGATAATGTCTTTAATGGTAGTAACAGCCTGCTCGGCTGGAAACTTGTAGGCAATCGCCCAACGGGGGCTTTTCAAAGTAGCTCCTAAACGCTCTTGCTGTTCCAATGAACTGACCTTAATCACCAGGCCGTCAATGGCATAGGGTAAAGTAAACCGTTTCGCCTGCCACTGCTGGCAATAGGCAATCACTTCCTCCATATCCTGACAGACCTTGTGTTCAGGATTGACCCGGAAACCAAGCTCCTTCAGCCAAGCCAGTCCTTTGGCATGGCTGCCAGGATTGTTTCCTGTCAAGTACCCTATGGCGTACATAAAAACACTTAGGTTGCGGGAAGCAGTGATTCTGGGATCCAACTGCCGCAAACTGCCCGCTGCGGCATTGCGTGGATTGGCAAAGAGCTGCTCGCCGGCTTCTTCCCTCGCCTCATTTAAACGCAAAAAAGAATCCTTGGGCATATAAGCTTCGCCCCGTACCTCGATAAAAGGCACCTCTTCCGTTAAGCGTAACGGGATCGCTTTCACAGTTCTTAGATTGACGGTAATATCCTCGCCCATTTCACCGTCACCACGGGTGGCCCCCCGAACAAACACACCTTTTTCATACCAGAGGGAAATAGCCAAACCATCAATCTTTAATTCCACTACATAGGAAATTTCTTCACCGGGCAAATTACTGTGCACTCGCCGGTCGAATTCCCGTAAATCCCCTTCACCGAAGGCATTGCCCAGACTCAGCATGGGAACTCTATGGGGCACCGAGGTAAACCCCTTCTGCACCACACCCCCCACTCGCTGGGTTGGGGACTCCGCGCTCACCAGTTCCGGGTACTTTTCTTCTATTTGCAGTAATTCTCGCATTAATTGATCATACTCGTCATCACGAATGGTCGGATTATCCAGGGCATAGTACTGATAATTATGGCGATGAATCTCCCGGCGTAATGCCTCTATCCGATCTTTAATCTTACAATCATCAACCAAAATCTATCCCCCCTGTATTAGAAACCACCTTGGGCTATTAACTTAGCAACATATTGGATGATATACGCTGCCGGAATGAAGATGATTTGCGCCAGAACGGTACCTAGCAGGCGGGTGATCCC
>CAMKDG010000081.1 GCA_946411205.1 uncultured Desulfotomaculum sp. | reverse complement strand
GTCCCGCAGCCCCTCCCCCTACCCCCACAACATTCTGGGGCCGTAATTTTTTCTTCTGCAAAACTTCCCACACACGATAGGCCGGTTCTTGCTCCCATTCCACATACATGCGATCAATTTCCGTAACAATGGTGTTAATAACCAATTCGATGATGGTGTGGGCCACTTCCATCATGCCCATACCAATCGGTTCGCCAAGGCCTCTCATCGCCTCTTTGGCTAGGTCCACATCCCCCATTTGGGTAATCCCCATCACGCGGAGAGCATCGGTGGGTGTAGGCAGCGGTCCACCCAAGCAGTAAGCAGGGCCTACCCGCTCCGAGTAAATAATGAATTCTTGACCCACCCGCTCCACTACACTGTCGCCGCCCACCGGTACTGAATTTACCGCCAGGGCCCGTACCTGGGTATAGCGATCATCGATTTTAGCACCCCGGGAAGCCAGCAGTGGTTGACCGGATAGGATTAAAGCCAGATCTGTGGTGGTCCCTCCAATATCCACCACCAGGGAAGTTTCACCCGGCGGTGTTAAGGCCTGTACTCCTAAGGTGCTGGCAGCAGGACCGGAAAAAATCGTTTCCACCGGCACCTGTTCCGAGGCTGTTAAAGGCAAAGTGCCCCCATCGGCCTTCAGAATAAAGACCCCGGCGGTAATATCTCGGCGAGCCAAAGCATCCCGAACCGCATTAGCAAAATAATGATATTTCTCTCTGGTAGCACAGGTAAGTACTGTATTTGCAATCCGGCGGGGAAAGTTTAACTTACCCCCTGCCCGATGTCCCATCTCCACATGCCACTCTGGATGACGCTGTTTAATATATTCAGCCACTTTTAACTCATGGACATTACTGCGGGTAGAAAACTTACCCACCACGGCTACCCTCGTGTAACCCTGGTTCTTCAGCCAGTCCACAGCTTCGGCAAGTTCTTCAATCTTCAGAGGAATAATTTCCCTGCCACGGTAATCAATCGCGCCGTTTAAGACGAAAACATCCTTCTGTTCACGAAACTCCAGGAAGGTTCGGCCAGGCCCGGGAAGTATAAGCACTCCCACTGGGTCGTATTTTTTTTCGGCAATTAAATTGGTAACAATGGTGGTGCTGAAGACAACCCGTCCAATTTTATCACCCGGTATCCCCTTTAATAAATTGTCCAGCGCATCACCCAGTGAAATCAGTAAATCCTCTTGGGTTTCCACCTTGGCAGTGGCCCGTACAGCGCTGCCATCCAGCAAAACTGCATCTGTACAGGTACCCCCAACATCAATGCCGATAAACATAATGGGCCTCCTCACCTCCTTCGAAAACTAACAACATCCATCAGGAAACAACATTTATAGTTATCCAATGGACACTATTCTATCAGTTTATCATACTATGCCTTCTAAAAAAATGGGCACCTTAGTTCTCTCGTAATCTTTTTTGTATCTTATCTAAATAAGTAAGACCCTCCAAAGGTGTCATGTTGGCAATATTCAAAGCAAGAATTTCTTCTCTAAGTTCATCGGAGTGCCGTTCACTAAAAATAGCTAACTGCTCCTCCGCAGCAACCGCCACCTGACCTTTGCCAGCAACCACTTCCCGGGTGGCTTGCTGGTGGTGTTCCAACTGACTCACCAGTTCACTGGCCCGCTGCAGGATTTTCCCAGGCAAGCCTGCCAGCTTGGCACAATGCACCCCATAACTTTTGCTGGCTTTAGAGCGGATCACTTTCCGTAAAAAGGCTACATCATTGCCCTTTTCCTTAACCGCTGTGGCATAGTTGGTTAATCCAGGCAGTATTCCCTCTAGTTCTGCCAGTTCATGATAGTGCGTCGAGAAGAGAGTTCGGCAGCCCAATTGATTATGCAAAAACTCGATCACTGCCTGAGCAATGGCCATCCCCTCTAAGTTAGAA
This sequence comes from uncultured Desulfotomaculum sp., assembly GCA_946411205.1. GTDB lineage: Bacteria > Bacillota > Desulfotomaculia > Desulfotomaculales > Desulfotomaculaceae > Desulfotomaculum. Next base: position 14,568 of record CAMKDG010000081.1, on the reverse strand, counting down.
GTCCCTCTCCCTAGCTCATCAATAATAACCAAACTCTTTGGGGTGGCATGATCCAGGATTTGCTTGGTTTCGAACATTTCTACCATGAAGGTACTCTGTTCGGAGGTTAGATCATCCGAAGCCCCCACCCGGGCAAAAATCCTATCCACAATACCGATGTTAGCCAAGGCTGCCGGGACGAAGCTGCCCACCTGAGCCATTAATACCAGCAGAGCCACCTGCCTTTGGTAGGTGCTTTTGCCGCCCATATTGGGTCCGGTGATCAGGCCCAAGCGTTCCGTTTGATGATCCAAATAGGTATCATTCGGCACAAACCCGCCGGGTCCCAGGGTAAGTTCCACCACGGGGTGTCGGCCTTCCTTGATCTCGATAATTCCATCATGACAGATTTGCGGACGGCTATACCCCTGCCGGGCAGCTACCTCTGCCAAGGAAACAATGGCATCCACCTGAGCCACCAGAGAGGCGGTACGGCGAATACGGCTGACTTCAGCAGCTACTTGGTTCCTAACTTCAACAAACAGGTTGTATTCTAATTCCACCAGCCTGTCTTCGGCGCCTAGGATTAAACTCTCATATTCCTTTAATTCCGGCGTGATAAACCGTTCAGCATTCGCCAAGGTTTGCCTGCGCTGGTAATACTCCGGTACCAAATTCAAATTGGAGCGGGTTACTTCCAGATAGTAACCAAAGACTTTATTAAAGCCAACCTTTAAACTCCGAATACCCGTCTTTTCCTTTTCCCTGGCCTCCAAGCCGGCCAACCAGGCCTTGCCATCCCTGGCGGCTGTCCGTAATTGATCTACCTCAGGATGAAAACCCTCTTTTAACAAACCCCCGTCTCGCAAAGAAACAGGTGGATTTTCAGCCAGAGCGGAAATCAAAAGTTGTTGTAGATCCTCCAGCGTGTCAAACTCCCCGCGCATCCTTTGTAATAAGCTACTTCGTGCATTCTGCAGGGTCCGATCGATGATTGGCAGTTTCTGCAAAGAGGAAAGCAACGCCAACAGATCCCGGCCATTGGCAGTACCGTAAGCAGCTCGGGCAGTGAGTCTTTCTAAATCATAGATGTGTTTCAGGGATTCGCTAACTTCCTGCCTTAACAGTAGGGAATTCACCAACTCTTCCACAGCATCCAGACGTTCCTCTATTTTAGCAGGATCAATTAAGGGTTGTTCCAACCAGCTTTTTAAGAGTCGCCCTCCCATGGCAGTTTTGGTAACATCCAGCACCCAAAGCAGGGAACCCTTTTTTTCACCATCCCGCAACGACTTGGAAATTTCCAGGTTACGTCGGGCAATGGTATCCAAAATCATGAAGGCCTTTGGCGAATAGGTGGTAATCTCTGTAATGTGTGTCAGCTGCCTTTTCTGCGTCTCCAGCAGATACCGCAGCAAGCTGCCAGCTGCGGTACAAAGGGCGGCATTAGCTAGACAATCGGAAATAGCCGTAGAGGAAAAGTGCTCTTGCAATGCTTGCGAGGCACTCGCCAAGGCAAAATACTCTTCCGGTACAATGGTTAGGCTGGTAGCCGGCAGAGAGCGCAAGGTATCAGCAACTTTTCCCTGCTGCCGCAGAGCCTCTGGTAAAATACACTCCCGGGGTGACAGTCTGGCGATCTCATCCAGCAGACTATCTAAGGCCCAGGGACCAGCCATTTCTGCTGCCTGAAATAATCCCGTGGAAAGATCCGTTACTGCCATACCATACTGGTTAGGCTTCAGTTCATTGATGGCAACCAGATAGTTATTATCCTTCTCTTGCAGCATACTGCCTTCAATGACTGTACCGGGAGTAACCACACGAATAATTTCTCGCCGTACAAGGCCCTTGGTAGCCTTGGCATCTTCCACCTGTTCGCAGATGGCAACTTTATATCCTTTTTCAATTAATTTACTAATATAATTTTCCGCGGCATGAAAGGGTACACCGCACATGGGGATACGTTCCGGTTCCCCAGCCTCCCGACCGGTGAGGGTAATTTCCAGTTCCCGGGAAGCTAGTTTAGCATCTTCGAAAAACATTTCATAAAAGTCACCCAACCGGAAAAACAAAATGGCATCAGGAGCCTGTTTTTTTATCTCTAAATACTGCTGCATCATCGGAGTTAAAGCCACGAATATCTCCCTCCCGCTCCCAATTATACCATAACGAACCAGACTGCCCAAAAGAAAAACCCCCCGGGTGGGAGGTTTTATCCATGAGGGTCGTAGACCTACGACCTTTTTTTAGCCTCAAGAGCTCGGACCGCAACTGGAGCAACCGCAAGAACCGTGACTTTCCGGTGGCTTCCCTTCAATGCCCTCACTAATGCGCTCATTTACTTGGCCAAGGAACTTTTGAAAGTTCTCCTGGATCTCCGCAAATTCACGGATTAAGGGATGGGACATCATTTGATCTTCCAGAGCATATACTTCATTCAATTGCTCTTCGGTCAGTTCATGGCCCTGCATCCGTAGCATTTGATGCTGCTGTTGCAAGCCCTGGAACTTTTCAATGAACATAATGGCATCCACATCGGACATCATAGCTGCTTCTTTTTCACGCATGGTTTTGTATTTATCAGACTCAGCAATGAGTTTACCCAGTTCAAGAGCTTTTTCTAAAACCATATCACTCAATCATTTCACCTCCCTAACTTGGAATAAGAGAATTATCCTATGGTACTGTTTAGCACCAGTTCTCCCTCTAATAAGTTTGGTCTACCCTTGGTAATTTTTACTGGCACCAATTTCCCGGATATTTCTAGCGGTCCAGGAAAAACCACTAATTTATTGGTTCGGGTACGACCGGCCAAACGCTCCGGGTTGTTCTTGGTTTCCCCTTCCACCAAAACCTCTAAGATCTTACCTTCATCTGCCTGGTTATTGGCCAAGGAAATCTGATTCTGCAATTCTATGAGCCTTTGTATGCGCTCGCTTTTAATCTCATCCGGTACCTGCTCCATGGTAGCTGCCGGTGTACCGGTGCGAATATTATAGACAAAAGTAAAGGCACTATCATAACGAACTTGACGTACCAAATCCAGAGTATCTTGAAAATCTTCTTCCGTCTCTCCAGGAAAACCCACCATTAAATCGGCGGTAATACTGGCATTGGGCACAAACTTTTTAATTTTAGCAATTAACTCCAGGTAACTCTCCCTGGTATAGCCCCGATTCATCGCTTTAAGAATACGGTTACTGCCGGCCTGGGCAGGCAAATGGTAATGTTCGCATACTTTTTTACTAGCGGCTACTACCTCAATCAATTTATCATCAAAGTCTCTGGGATGAGAGGTCATAAACCGGATACGTGCTAATCCCTCAATCTTATCTAACTCCAATAGTAAATCGGCAAAACGGTAGTTTTGCTCCAAATCTTTACCATAGGAGTTAACATTCTGTCCCAGCAGCGTTACCTCTTGATAACCTTCCTGCACCAACTCTTCAATTTCACGTATAATATCTTCCGGTGTACGGCTACGTTCCCGTCCCCTAACATAAGGAACAATACAATAGGTGCAAAAATTGTTGCAGCCATACATGATCGTAACCCAGGCTTTTAACTTATCCTTCCTGTGAACCGGCACATTTTCGGCAATGCCCTTTTCAGTAGCCCAAACCTCCAGCACTGCCTCTTGATTCTCGCGAATTTGATAAATCATCCGGGGTAGTTCATGAATGTTGTGGGTACCAAAAATAAGATCCACAAAGGGAAAACTATGGCGTATTCTCTTGGCCACATCCTCCTGCTGAGGCATGCAGCCACAGACTCCTAAGATGAGGTCTGGTTTGGCTACTTTTAATTTTCGTAAGCGTCCCAGCAAGCCAAAAACTTTACTTTCGGCAGTTTCCCGTACACAACAGGTATTTAGCAAAATAATATCAGCCTTATCCTGAGCATCTGTTGGTTGGTAACCCAAATCTCCCAACATGCCGGACAAGGACTCGGCATCTCTTTCATTCATTTGACAACCAAAGGACTGGAGAAAAAAAGTTTTTCCTTCGCCTATTTTCTTGTTTTGTGACTGATAACGAATCACTTCCGACATCTATGCATACCCTCCAAAACGGTGGAAAAATAATCTATGAGCATTAACATTTTCCCATATTTATAGCTAGAATGCAAACGATTACTTTTAGTGTTAGGTTTTTGTAAGGTAAACATACTGCCGTTAAAATCTTTCTATAAAATAGGAATTCATTTTACCGTATGATACTTAACAATCTTTCCCGAAGGGGGGGCTTGTCTATGCACCCGGCATTCCGGCAGCAGATTAACTGTAAACCCAGGTAAAAATTGAAGCACAAGGCTAGAACAGTCAATCTCTAATCACTGTTTAAGCCTTGCGCTTTACACTTTCAGCAAGTATAAACTTTCTATGCAAAAGCATCCGGAAAAACTAAATCTTTCGCCTACTTGCCTGTGCCTTTCAAGCTATCCCCTAATCTATCCTATCTTAAATTTAACAAAAAAGGTTGTGCCTGATGAACTGCTTTCTACCTCTATCGTAGCATTATTCCTCTCGGCAATACTGTAGCAAGTTGCCAAACCCAACCCAGTGCCGTGCTCCTTCGTCGTTAAGAACGGTGTTCCCATTCTTTCAAGAACTTCGGGAGCCACTCCTGCCCCTTCATCTTTAACAGCTAAGATTAACTCTTTATCCTCCGTAAAGACTCGAATGGTGACTTGTCCCCCTCGCCCCATTGCTTCTAACCCATTGCTGACAAGGTTAAGTATGAGTTGATGGATCTCATTTTTATTTATTTCAATTTCAGGCACCGGAGATTTTTCAATTAAAACATGATTATCAGAATTTAGTGCATTTGCCTGTAGCAACGGAAAGAGGTCGTCTATAATTTTGTTTAGACTGTGAAATTGTAAATCTGAGGGTTTGCTTCTTGCTAAGGACAAGAATTGCGTTATGATCGAGTTAGCCCTATCAAGTTCATCAATCATCAACAGATAATACTCTTTATAGTCAGCGCACTCGTCTTTGTTGCTAAGCATCTGAAGAAATCCTCTTACCGTGGTCATTGGGTTTCTAACTTCGTGACCAATACCTGCTGCCATTTGACCAATAAGATTTAGTCGATCTAATCGTGCCAATTCTTGTTGTGTTTGTAACCTTTGCGAAATATCTCTAACGATTGTACAGGTAAGCTCTTGTCCCTTACGGTTCTGATAGATTCTTGACGTAACTTCTACCGGAACCTTCCAACCGCCTTTGTGAATTAAACTTATTTCACACCTTACAAGAAGATTTTTCTTTCTTTCTTTTAATAATTGATGTAAATTGGAGTCTTGTATACTAACAATACCCGTTCTACCAAGTTGACATATTTCTTGCTCAGACATCCCCAGCAGCTCACAAACAGAAGCGTTAGCTGCAATAATTTCTCCTTTGGGCTTACCCAACAAAATTCCATCTACACTGTTATCAAAAATGTTTCGAAAGGTTTCTTCGCTATCTTTTAATTTTTCTTCTATATTTTTCCGTTCTTCAATCTCATTAAGCAGTAATATGTTCGTTGTTTTTAGCTTTGCTGAATGCTCCTTTATCTTATCAAAAATTGGGATAAGTTCTGGCATAAAGCTAGTAGGTAGATTTTCGTTAGAAACAAAAGCTTCCGCAAATTTTTTAATTTGAAAATGAAAGTTTTTTGATATTTTATAGGCCATGGCTAAGGCAAGTCCGATAACGCATAACCAAATACCGATAACTAGCACAGTGTTGTGAAAAGCACTCCTGTAGATATCATCCGTCTTTATATTGGCCCACACGTGCCCTATTATTGTACCGTTATGATAGATCGGTTTGGCATAATAAAGAATGGGTTTGCCATCCCACCCAAATGAATTATTAAACTCACCAAACTCCGGTTTGCCGGATTTGTAAATACTGAAGTAAGGATAGTACTCCCGATTAACTTTAATCAGCTTAGACGGTTTAAAGTTTGGAGCTATGGCCACGATATGGTCCAATTCAATAGAGTAGTAACCCATGCCAACATCTAAGGTAGCATCATAAGCTTTGTTTACTATCGGCTGCAAAACGCTATTTAAAATTTTAACCTGTTCATTAATATCCTTACTACCAGCACCCTGACTATCCAAAATTTCATGATAACTTTGGGGTAAGCTATCCTCTAGTCTATCAACGATAGCATATAGCATTTTTCCTTGTTCTTGCTTACCAATTTTTATTATCCCGATAGGAATTGCCACAGCCATTATAATCATCGGAATAAGTGTTAGACAAAAAATTGAAAGCATAATTTTTTTAGTTAGTTGTATTGGAATGAATTTATTGAATATGTTGAATAATCGATTAAACATTTGCTACTACCTCCAAAACAAACTATATTTTATTCACTACTTATTAATGAAATAATACCTTAAAGCGTTGACCACCTCTGACAACCAAAAAATTCGCCACTAGAGATAATTAAAATTTAAACTTTTTGAAATAAACAGCTACTCTTTTCCCGGCAGTTGTTTTCTGCTAAAGGAATATATATTCTATCATTGCAACCCCGGAATCTACGGATTCACTCACACCAGAACACCTCCCAATTTAAAATTAGTGAATTGTCTGATATATCTTATTTCTATGAATTGAAAGTTTAAAATTTTTTCTATGCTATAATCATCCTCTCATCCTTCTGTTGATGTCTAGAAAAGTGGTCAATTTTTATTATCACTGGCAATCAAGGTGGTCAACTTTTATGGTAGCACGCAAAGAATCATAAATCCTAAAAAACCTCCTTACGGAGGTTTTTTGAGTTTAACATAAATGCATTTGTAAGGTTATAATAGCTCTTCCTCACCAATGTATTCATCATCATCAATGCATTCATCGGAAAAAGGGCATTCATGACAATCAAGCGGACACATCATTTTGAAATCCTCCCATAGGCTAAGGTTTGCATTTAAGATAGATTTAGATTGCCTTTCTCATCAAAAGTAAAATACGGATTATAGGCTACTTCCCAAAGAAAGCCGTTGGGGTCTGCAAAGTAACCACTATAACCACCCCAAAATACTGTTTCAGCTCTTTTAATGATAGTTGCTCCTAGTTTTTCAACGGTGGTCAAGATACGATCTACTTCCTCTGGATGATTGGCGTTGTAAGCAAGCGTTAGCCCTGAAAAACCACTGCCTTCCGGAGAGACCCGAACATCTTCAGCTAATGCATCCTTCGGATATAAGGCTAACACGATGCCATTTAATGGAAAGAAGGCAATGTTATCATTACTTGCCTGTGATAATTCCCATCCTAACCCGTCTTTATAAAAAGCTAATGATTTTGGGAAGTCAGCAACTCCCAATGTAATAATATTAATCCTTGGCTTCATACACTAAATCTCCTTCGTTATTTTAAAATTTTTTATTAGGTATCTCCAATGAGTGACCGATAATAGAAATAGTGTCAATATCAAACCATGTTAGCTTATCGTTCTTCTTTGATAATTTGAATAATTTAATAAGGTATTAAAGGATTACTTGTTCCCTTCCTAGAAATCAGATGGAAATATTATTCAGTATGTTTCTTGGAAGGGCCTGCCTGTATCATCCAAAATGTTAAAGTAAGTTTTTTGGGTCCATATACGATGATTCTGAGTGTAATATACCATTCTATTGAGGAACTACCAGAAGTCCCCGAGTGGTAATCTACTTTTGTTGCTTGTGGTGCAAGGAGGTACTCTAATGGAGAATCCTATTAAAATTAACGGTATTGTCCTGGATCATAAACAAAATAAACAGCGAACTAAAAGAAAAATCATTCGGTTATTGCTTTTCTTGCTTATGCTATGGTTAATTATATCCCTTTATTTTTATCGCCAACATCTTTTAACGGTAAAGAGTATCCCCTTAAACGAAAATATTCAGGTAGGAGATACCAAGATTTATTTGCGGGAATTATCCTTGGTAGATTTTGAACGCAAGCAATTTGATTATGGGCATCTCCCTTGGTATGCGGAATTTGGGAATCGGCTACCGCAATTTTTAAGGCTACCCTATCATAGTGCTGTATTTAGTATCGTAACATTTTACAGTTCTCCCTATACCTTTGATGATACATATGGTAAAGCCGCTTTAAGTGGCTACTACCTGTCTCCGGCCTTATCACTAGATGCTCGTGTTTTACCGGAAACTGTGGACATCTGGCTAGCCGGAACTTATGAGGTAGGTTATCTGGGTGGGACATTAACGAATCATAGCGAAAACTCGAACCTTCATTTCTTTCAAATTCGTGGGAACAATGTCCCTTTAGATGTCAAAGAATTATATATCATGATTAACGATAAGGTGAACAATAAAAACTACAAGATACCGATCAAGCTAGACTGGGAAACTAAGACCTATACCTTTTTTAATCCCTGCCCTGTCTTTTGGCAGGAATCTGATCCGGTGGTTAAAGTACAAGAATTTATTACGCTGAATGAGAAGGATAAAACCCCGAAGCTGGCCCAGCTAATTCTTTCCGACAGACTAAAAGCCTTTCCCTGGCAACATACTAAGCACGAATATTGGCAACTCCCCTATAAGGATCGAGTATCTTACCAAGCTACTTACCAAGGACAACACGATGTAATTACCGTCACCCTTACCTTTGGGGAAGACAAAGAAAACTCCTTTAAAGGCGTTGCTGAACAGACGTTTTATTTAATTGATCACCAAGGTAGTTGGAAAATTATCGATGTCAGCCCCGTGCGGAAAGTATAATGATGTCAATAAAAAACAGGCAGCGTCCCCTCTACGCTGCCTGTTTTCTTTCGTCTTTATGCTTATATTAAATGTTTGCTGTTCTTAATTGCTTCCATCAGGGCATTGGTGTCCAAAGTAACGTTGGGGACTACCCACAAGGCCAGAGCCACAATGGCCATGGACAACAAAGCTATCAATATTTTTCGCATAATAATCATTCCTTTCACTGGTACTAATATAATGGGTAAACCAACGATATGGTTATAGTGAACTAATTTAAAAATTAAATCAAGTCTTTCCCTTTATAAAGACGTAAAACTTCAAATTTCGTATCGATAAAAAAACTATATTCAAATATTACGAATTAGTTTATCCTATATATCTTAATTTTTTCTATCATCCACCTGACAAAACACTTACTGTTTTTGGAGGAATGAAACGGTACTCTTGGTAGCATAATGAAGCTGAGGTGATCGTAAATGCTAAAACTCGGTATTTTTTTACAATGGATATTGTTAGGCAGTGTTTTCTTGTTTATTTTGGCTCTGACTGCTACAAAATTGAAATTGCGTTAAAGAGCCAAGTACCCGCTACCATTGTATCATTACCGCGCAGGAGTTCTCTTCAAAATCCTTCTCCGCTGCAGGCCTTCGCAAATTCCGCGAAATTAAGATGATCTAGCTCAACTCTCTAGCAGACAAATTATCCCCTCAATAGAAATCTTCTTTATTCTTGGTAAAATTAGGCTGAACATTCATGTGTCTTGATATTTTTGCTAATAATTGCAAAGGCGTGTCTTTCACAACCTCCCCTATTACTCCATATATTGTACTATCCTATCATAAGGGAGGTTTTGACTTATGCAACTGGCACTTTATATCTGCCTAGGCTTATTATTATTACTTATTATTGGCTTACTTATCTTTCTTGTATTGGACATTATTTAATCCCGTCAAATTGACGGGATTAAATAATGTTGCGTACTGCTTACAGTCAGAAAAACAAACCGCCAGGAAGTCCACCGTACTATAGGGACAATTCAGTAAAAGCAAGGGTGGAAGCTGAACCATACCGGCCTCCACCCTTACTTTATGTGCTTGGGCTTTATTTACTTTGTCTTTCTCACGCCGTTTTCATCGACCTCATAGCCGTCTACCTTGGTATTTTTGGCAAGAGAACCGTCAGTGTAGAAGTAATACCACTTGCCGCCGATCTCCCACCAACCAGTGAGAGACGTGTTGCCGGAGTAATACCGCCACTTGCCGCCGTCCTTCACCCAGCCGGTTTTCAGTACCCCGGTGGTTTCAAAGAAATACTTCACGCCGTCAATGGTCTGCCAGCCGGTGAGTGCTTTGCCGTCTTCGTAGTAGAGATACTGCCCGGCGTCGTTGAGCACCCAGCCTTGTGCGGTAGCAGGGTCGATGGTCAGCTTAATATAGCGGTGGAGCATGGAGCTGACCTCCGCACGGGTAGCGCTGGACTTGGGATTGAACTTGTTGCCTGTGCCGCCCATCATAATGCCCGCCTGCTGCATAGCCATCACCGCCGCCTTATAGACGCTGCTGATGTTGGAAGCATCCGCATAGGTCACAGCTTCACGAGTCACGGGCAGCTTGTAGCCGGTGGCCTTGGCGAAGTTTTGTAGGATTAGGGCGATTTCCTCACGGGTGATGGCACGGTCAGGTTCAAATTTGCCGTTTCCTGTGCCCTGCGTGAGGCCTCTCTTGTATGCCCATTCGATGTAAGGACGGAACACACTATCCGCTTTCACATCCACGCCCGCCAGTCTGCCAAGGGCTGTCACCAGCATTCCCGGCGTCATGGCGGCGTTGGGGGCAAAGGTTGTTTTTGATGTGCCGGAGAGTACCCCCCTGCCCACCACATAGTCAATGGATTCCTTTGCCCAATGATTCGCGACATCCGTAAACTTGGCGCTTGGAGCGGTGTAGCCCACGCCGTAGAGCGAGAAGTGGGTGGTTGTAAAAATAATACTCCTGCTGTTTGCGTCGTAAGCGGAGCCTGCGATGCGAGTGGCGTTGCCCTTTTCATCCACATAGACCGCATAGAGTGCGCCTACGGCTTCTCCCTTTGCGGGGGTATAGGGAACGGAAACTGTGGCCATACCGCCACCGAAGCCGGAAACGGTTCTACCCGACCCGTAGCCCACGGTGAGGTCATACGCCGGCCTTGTGCCGATCATGCCCCTTGCCGAAGCGGAGAGTTTGGCTTGCGGCGCAATGGATATGTTGACGGTCCCATTGCTTTGGCGTTGGATTTCCTGCAAGGCTTTCAAATCAAAGGTTACCTTGACAGGAGAACCGTTGATGGTCAGGCTGGTCACGCCCGCGCTCACAAGGCTTTGCAAGGCATTCTGTGAAAGCAAAACAGAGAGCGAGGCTGCACCCTGCGGCATGGTGAGGTTCAACTCCACAGCTATGCCATTAGACAAGTTGCCCTGCGCTTTTGCGTCAGCCTGTGCTTTGGAGATGGCATCGGTGATGACCTGATCCGAAACAGACGCGCTGGCTGTTCCATTTGCACCCGCTGTGGCAGTCACGGGAGTCGTTCCTGCTGTCGGCATATCGGGTTGCTTTTCGGTGACAACATTGGATGCAGGAGGAGCGGGTGTATATCCTCCTCCTCCGTTGTCAGTACCGCCGCCGGGATAGGTCGTCACAGTTACTATACAGGAGGCCGTATAACCGCCGTCTGCCGTGGTGGCTGTGATGACAGCCGTGCCATTGCCCATGGCTGTTACCTTACCGCTTGCATCCACCGTGGCTACAGTTAGATTGCCGCTTGCCCAAGCTACCGCTTGGTTGGCAGCGTTACTGGGCGAAACCGTGGCGACAAGCGAAGCGGTGTTCGAGGTCGTGTTGCTGTAAAGGGAAAGGTTGCTTGCGTTCAGCGATATTCCCGTAACGCTTACATTTGGCGCTGTTCCCCGGGTGAAGCTAATGGTGTAAGTCTTTTTGGTTGTTCCATTTTCGGCTGTTACCTCCACTGTTGCACTGCCGGGCAGGTTGGCTGCCTGTAGGATGCTGACACCAGCTTTTGAATCGTCTGCGGTTGCATTCACTCTCGCTGCCGTGCCGCCGGGCAGGATGCCGTAAGGCAACTCCACATCATAGGAGAGGGTATTAGGATCGAAACCGCTTACCGTGCTGCCGCCCACCGTCAGGTCACTCAGGTCGGCGTTGCTGCCGGGGATGTGGTTATATATGATGTCAACGGTAAACGTAGCAGGATTTCCCTTATCAAAGGATATTGTAAAGTCCGCTTTGTCTCCTGCGGTAAAACTTTTTGCCGCAAGATAGCCGGTCTTGATGGTCAGTACGTTACCGCTAACGGTATAGTCGGCCGGTGCTGCCATAGACGCTGTAGCATAGACAACATCCGTAACCGTGTTGGCACTGTTCCACGTGATGTTAATCTTGATATCAGTGGGCGAAGCAAGGTCATAGTTTGCGCTTGCCGGGCTGATGGTTGCACTGATCACTGGCGCAGGGCTGATGGTTACAGTGTAGGTGACTGCTTTTCCGCCTACGGTAACAGTTAGGGTCTGCTTGGCTGCCGGAGCGCTGCTGTCAAAACCTGTTACATTGGCTGCCGTTACGGTCTCTGTCTTTGCCGAACTGTCGCTGTAGGTTCCTGTCACCACTATGCCGCTGATATCAAGGCTTTCGCCTACTGTATAGATCAGCTTGTTCGCTGGGGTGGTAATGGCAATGCTCTGCAAGGTGGCAGATGGAGCAGACTCGGTCGCTACGTCCAACTTTATACTTGCTGCCGAGCCTTCTGTGTCGTCTGTCGCGGCTATTCTCTGGTAGAAGGTATATGCTGTATTTGCCGTCAGTCCGGTGAATTCATTGTTCGTCTGCCATGCCGTGCCATCCTTGGAGAACTCATAGGCGGTATTGGGCATCAATGTAACACTGCTGTGGGTCTTTGAGGAAAGGGTGGGCGCGTTCGGAGTTGGCGGAGCTGCTTTCTTCGCCACTGCCGCTGTCGGTGCGCTTGTCACTTTTCCTGTTTCCACGTTTGATGTGATCTCCAACGTGATGGTCTTGCCTAAGTCTGTCAGGGCTACCGCGTAGCTTGTGTCTGCGCCTACCTGACTGACGCCCGCTTTCCATACATAAGTCAGCGTACCGGTGTTGTTGTCTCCCGCAAGTGAACCGGTCAGCGTATCACCGATCCTTGGGTTTGGATTACTGATAGTTGCTGTGCCGTTGAGCGCATTTGGCGAAAATGGCGCTGCAATGATGGTAATGGCTTTCTGTGCGGTGGTCTGGCTCTGAACGCCTTTGGACACCTTGACAGTAAATGTATAGCTGCCGTTTGTTCCGCTCGGGTTGCCGGCATTGCCCGCTGTCGGCACCACATAGCCCGTTGATACCGGAGTGATTGTAACGTTCACGGTAGGGTTGTTTATTCTCGCAATCGAGATACCTTTTATCCGGTTGGAAACAATAGTCTCGTCTGTCGACGCATCCTGATTAATATCCTCGAAGGGTGCACTATTAACTGCGTTAAATGCGGAATTCACCGTGGCGATATCCGGGTCTGGCGCTTCGTTCACCGTCATGGCAATGCTCTTGCTGCCGCTTGCGCTGCCCTTGGCAAGAGCGATATTGTATTGATTCCCGCTGCTGTAGGTAACGGTAGCTGTTACCCCCGCAGCATCGCCTGTCAGCAGGCTGTTCACATAGCTTTGCACCGCCGCCGTCTTATCTGCCTGATCTGCGCCGAAGGAGACATTGACAGCTCCGTTAACGATCGCCGCCTTTGCCGCCGCTACCGCATCAGCGTTGGAAAGTCCTGCGAAGAGCGTTGCGGTTATGTCTATGGACTTCAAACCTGTGTCCTGACTCTGTGCGCCCTTGGTCACGGTAACTTTAAAGTGATAGCGGCCATTGACGCCGTTAACATTGTCTGCGTCGCCTGCTATCGGCAGTTGGTAACCCAAGCCTACACTATGGATGGTGACGGTCACTGTGTTGTCGTCTACTGCCGCTGCCGCCGCATCTTTCAGTGCGTTTACAATCACTGTTTCGCTACTGGCCGCCGCTTGGGTCATAGTGTTGTAGAGCGCATTGTTTGCCTTAACTTGGGCTACCGCCACCGTGGGAATGTCCGGATCAGCATCCCTTGTTACCGTCACATCATAATACAGAATCGTGCCATCCTGCGCCGTCACCTTGATGTACAGATGGTTGCCACCGCCCTCGTTCAGGTTCACACTTTCCTCGGTGGCAAAGGCGCTGTCTGAATAGAGCTTCACGCTTGCGTCGGTGGCGGCAGTAATGTCCGCCTCGGCAATCGCGGAAACGCTGTTCGCCACGGTGATTCCGGCAGTTTTGGGAGCGCCCAAGGTGCCGCTTCCCGCTGCGGAGATGCTCTGTCCCGCCACGCTGACGAGGCTCGCGTCATTGGAAGGCAGCGCTATGCCGCCGAAGCTGCTGACCGTGCCTGTGCCGCTGCTGACCGATAAGCCCATCTCTATGGGTGTTCCGGCAAAATCGGTGTACATATCGCCATTGGCCTGCTCACTGAATAGTTTCAGGGTATAGGTTCCGTCCGCAACGCCGGAGAGGGGAACGCTCAAGGCTCCGCTGGCGGCACTGCTGCTGTCAGCCAGCTTGCCATAATATTTTACCGCGCCGCTGTTATCCACCAGCACGCAGGAGATATACTGATTCGTTCCTGTGGCGGCGTCCGTATAACTGAACGAAAGCGTTGTGTCGCTTTGTGTGCTTTGCGCTGTAGTGGCCAGCACCTTCAGCGTTTGTGCGCTATCCTCCATTGTAAATTTCAAAGTTCCGCTGGGCGCTGACGTGCCGATAAGGCCGCTCCCTACAGAGCGGCCTTATC
>CAMKDG010000080.1 GCA_946411205.1 uncultured Desulfotomaculum sp. | reverse complement strand
GATAAAGGCTATATTGGCCACAAGTCTGCTAAAATGATGAAACGCTCTAAATCAATCGAAAAACGGCAGCAATCTGCTATTGATGAAAAATCCAAGCTTCTTAAAAACCTCGAGAGATCGGATGGCTTGAAGATTTCCCAACTTAATTATCATAGTACCCGCCTGGCCGAACTTGAAAATGTTTCGATTTTTTACGGGGAAAAGATAGTTTGCCAGGAAATAAACTTTACCATTGATCAAGGGGATCGAATTGCTCTTTTCGGTAAAAACGGTTCTGGAAAATCCAGTATTATCAAACTCATCTGTGGTGAGGAGATAAATTATACGGGCACTTTTAGAAAAGGAAGTCAGCTTACAATATCGTATGTTTCACAGGATACATCGTATCTTCAGGGTAATTTAACTGACTACGCTGCCGCTAACGAGATTGACGAAAGCTTATTGAAAGCTATTTTAAGGAAGCTTGATTTTTCCAGAGTTCAATTTGAAAAGGACATGGCATCCTTTAGCGGCGGACAAAAGAAGAAAGTGCTGATTGCCAAAAGCCTTAGTGAGAAGGCCCATTTGCATATTTGGGACGAACCACTTAACTTTATTGATGTTATTTCTCGCCTGCAAATTGAAGAGCTTCTGCTTGAATACGCACCAACGATTCTTTTTGTGGAGCATGACAGTGCGTTTTGCCAAAACATTGCTACCAAGATCATTGAGCTCTAACTGTGATTAAACAATCCAAAGAACTGAGAAGGTAGTCTCCGAGTCAGGAGGCTACCTTTCTTGATTTTTATGCTGAACGGCCTTGACCATGCTCTGGTCTTTGATCATTTTTTTATTGACAGTTTTTAATGTCGTTTAGTAGAATAATAAAGTACGAAATCGTACTGTACCATTTCGTTGTATTTTTTGCTAAGCGGCTGAGAAATAATAGGCTGTGTGATCCATAACCTTAGGCAACCGGAGGGAAGCTTCTAATGTCTGATACAAATAACAGCAGTATGTGGACCGTCTTGGGAGTCATCATTATTGGCACCTTTATAACCATTCTAAATAGCAGCCTCATCAACATTGCCCTCCCTAAAATGATGGCCATCTTCAGTGTATCTCTGGATTCGATTCAGTGGGTTGTTACTGCATACACCATCGCATTGGGAGCCGTCATCCCACTTTCCGGCTACCTATCCGACTTGTTAGGGGCCAAAAAACTGTATCTTGGGTCACTGATCGTCTTCACCCTTGGTTCCCTTCTCTGTGGCCTGGCTTGGAGCAACTCCTCCATGATTGCTTTCCGAGTTATTCAGGGCATCGGCGGTGGTATTATCGGTCCGGTTGGCAACGCCATTATCTTCCGTACGGTACCTCCCGAAAAACGAGGCATCGCCATGGGCTTGTACGGCGTCGCAGCCATGGCTGCACCAGCCATCGGTCCCACCTTGGGGGGCTATCTCATCGCCAATCTCAGTTGGCGGATGTTGTTCTATATCAGCGTCCCTTTTGGAATACTTGGTGTCATGGTGGGTAGCCTCCTGCTCCAAGAATTCCCTAAAAAGGCACCCGGTAATTTTGACCTGATTGGCTTTATCACCTCCACCATCGGTCTGGTCTGCATCTTTTACGTACTAGGAAAATGGACTAGCATTGATTGGGGTGAGATGGAATACCCGCTTCTTTTGGCTCTAGGAGTCTTTAGTCTAATTCTTTTTGTTTTGAACGAGCTGATGCATCCCACTCCTTTGTTAGATCTGCGGCTTTTTAAGTCGTATGATTTCTCGGCCTGGAGCGTGGTGATGGGCTTTTTGAGCATGGCGATGATTGCAGTCCCCTATTTGGTACCCATTTTTCTCCAGAACATCATGGGCTATTCCGCTATGCAGACAGGGATGTTACTGTTCCCTTCCGCCATCGCTACCGGCATCATGATGCCAATTAGCGGCAAGATTTTCGATAAATGGGGGTATAAGGCTGTCATGATTCCAGGCTTTCTCCTGTTTGTAGCCGGCTCTTATCCCCTTAGCTTCTTAAACACCGACACCAGTGCCGGTACTATCAACCTGCTTTTGATTATCCGGGGGATTGCTTTGGGCTTGGTGGCTTCATCACCCGTTACCCTGGCAATGAATAGTGTTGCCAAGGCCATGATTAATCAGGCTTCCGCTCTGATGAATATCATCAGACAGGTTTCCTCTGCGGTCAGCATCGCCCTGATTACGACCATACTTCAGCATCGCATCGCCTTTAACAGCGCCACCGTCTCGGATCAGTTATCCGTGACAAATTTCGTCACAACGGATGCCGTCAGAGCTCTTCAAGGGGTCTACTTTCAAGGGGGCCTCTCGGCCAGCGATGCCAGCGGAGTAGCCCTCAGTACCCTGGCGGGACTTGTTCAAAAACAGGCGTATGTTGACGCTATTGACTATATCTTTCTCCTAATGATGCTGGTGATGGCGGTCTTATTTGTTGGCATAGTATTCATTGACCTACCTAAGTATGTAAGGACACGACTACAGGCGTCGCACAATAAAAAGGAGGCAGTGTACTGATATGAGCTATAGTCAAAAAGAACAAATATGGATTCTACTGCGGGACATTCAAAGAAAAAAGCGAGGCTATTTTTCTCTCTTTAGCAAAAGGTTTGGGCTTTCCGTTCAAGATGGCTATCTGGTCCGGGAGATTGCCTCTCAACCAGGTATAACCCTAAGCGAATTGAGCGAGCTTTTGGGACTCTCCAAAAGCACCGTTTCCTCTATGGTAGCTCGGTTGGAGGAAAAGGGAATCCTCACTAGGGAGATTCCCCGCAACAACCGGCGGATCGTCCAGTTGAGAATATCTCCCGAACTCAAACAAAACCCGGAAATTTCACTATTGAGAAATCAGATGATGGAGGGTTTTCTCAAGGAACTAGGCCCAGAGGATGCCGCTGTCATTATTAAAGGGTTAGAAAAATTGAATGAACTAATCGGTAATTCTGCAGACCATGAGGAGTCTGAACCAGGACATTCGAAATAAACCAATGGGGTGGTAAAGATATGAAAAAAATACTTTGCGTAGCAATGCTAGCCGCCCTGATGCTGACGGGCTGTTCAACTACGCCGGCTACCAAGGAGCAGCAACAGGAGGTGGCTGTCCCGGTTTATTATCTAGCCGGTAGGGTCCAGGCTTCTGAAGCGGCTGATCTTTCAGTGCCATTCACAGGCCGCGTGGAAAGAGTTTTAGCTACGGTAGGACAAGCCGTGAAGGTCGGAGACCCCCTGGTGCAGTTTGATGCTTCTGAAGTATCGGCACAAATGGAAGTAACTCGCCAGGCGTTGGCCATAGCTCAGGCCAATTTAGAAAAAGCACGCACCGGGGCACGCCCCGAGCAGCTCCACCAGGCTGAAGCCACCGCGAAAGCTGCTAAGACAGCTTTGGACAACGCCCAAAATAATCTTAAGCGGTATCAGACCCTTTACGATGCAGAGGCGATTCCACTTTCTCAGTTGGAAACAGCCGAGGGGCAAGCGGCAAGTGCGGAAGCGGCCTCTAGGAATGCTGAGGAGGCCCTGGCCATTCTGAAGAACGGAGAAACAAAAGCTTACATGGCTGTACTGGAAAAGCAGGTGGATCAGGCCCAGGCTTCTGTGGCATCCGCCGAGGCAGCTCTGGTCAACCGCACGGTGAAGGCTCCTTTCGATGGCACCGTAGTGGCCTGTCCCGCCAAGGCAGGGGAAACGTACACCGCTCAGACAACATTGGTATCGCTGGAGAACAGGGATCGACTTACGCTAGATGCCTACGGTCCGACCAGCGCTGTGGCGCACTTCAAAGTAGGCCAGAAGGTTAGTGTACGGGTGGCAGAACAATCGAACAAGGAAATCGCCGGAACGGTGACCTGGGTGGGGAATACGGTGGACCCTAAGCGCCGGGATGTACTGGTGAAGATATCGTTAGCGCCTGAAACGTCCCTTATGGCAGGTATGTTTGCCGAAGTTGCGCCGGTACAAGGAGGGTAGACACCATGGATAAACGGAAAAAGATGCTGCTGATGGTTAGCGGAATCATGATATTCGCTTTGGCGACCATCGCCCTTTACTATGGAATCAACAATTATCTATATATTTCTACGGAAGACGCTCGGGTAACCGGAGATATCGCCCGAATCAATGCCCAGATTACCGGGAAGCTGGTCGCCTGCGATTTAGAAGAGGGCATGACAGTCCATAAGGACCAAATTGTAGCCCGCCAAGAGGCACCAAATCAAACGGATACGGCTCTCGAACAGAGTCTGCTCCGATCCCCCATTGATGGTGTCGTCATTAAGAAGCAGGGGATCATGGGAGAGATAATCTCTTCGGGGCAGGCAGTGGGTATGGTGGTGAACCCTGCCAAGCTCTATATTGTAGCAAACATTGAAGAGACCAAGTTAAACCACATCCAGGTGGGAAATAAAGTAGATGTCTCCATCGACCAGTATGGCGGCAAAAAGTGGGTCGGAAAGGTGAGCCTAATTGGTGAAGCCTCCAATTCTACCTTCTCTCTGCTACCCTCCTCAAGCAGCGGAACATTCACCAAGGTAGTCCAGAAGGTACCGATCCGCATTGCGATGGATGCCAAGGAGACCCAGATTCGGCCCGGCACCAATGCCGTGGTAAGAATCCACATCCGCTAGCTAGGCAAGTAGTTACTGTTTTATTCATTGAAAAATGTAAATGCCAGTTTAAAAAAGATCCAATTCGAGTCTGCTCACGAATTGGATCTTTTTCACTGTTCTTTGATCATCAAGGTCACTCATTTGCTTTGACATAGTTACTTTGGATTGCTATAGTTACTATAAAATTTAAAGTTAGGTGGATTTGTATGAAATATGAACCGAAAATAGAGAAAGAGATAATGTGTCCTCTCGAACATGGGTTGAACATCTTTGGTGGCAAGTGGAAATCAAGGATTATCTGTGTTCTATCTGCAAATTCTTTTATGCGTTACAGTGAAATTAGAAAAGAGCTTGGTAATATCACCGATGCAGTGCTCGCGGCTATGCTAAAGGAGCTTATTGCAGATAAATTAATTAGCCGCAAGCAGCATAATGAAATACCGCCAAAGGTTGAGTATTCTTTGACTGAAAAGGGGAGGTCGGTATTGCCAATTTTTCAGAGCATTTGCCTCTGGTCACGGCAACAAACAGAGGATGAATTAGACAAAAAGCTCCCGCCCTGTAGGACGTGTGACCAGCTATTGTAATACCATTACTATGAAATTTATTAGTTACTTATAAAATTACTAATATCTAGGTGCTTTCCAGTTGGCTTGTTATACTTTCAGTGTGGTTAAACCATAAATATACTATATGGAGGTAGTAACATGAGTGTAAAAGCATACTTGGAAATCACAATGGTAATTAACAATGCCAATAGCCCGGCAGCAGCAAAGATCTATACAGACTATCGGCAACCTTTTTTAGAACAAATCAAAGGAGCGGTTACGAAAGAACTTCTTATCCGTGACGAAGATGTACAGGTGCTTCATGGTTTTGACAGCGTTGAAAATGCAAAGGCTTATCTTG
Source organism: uncultured Desulfotomaculum sp. (assembly GCA_946411205.1). Classification (GTDB taxonomy): domain Bacteria; phylum Bacillota; class Desulfotomaculia; order Desulfotomaculales; family Desulfotomaculaceae; genus Desulfotomaculum. The sequence continues at coordinate 11,002 of CAMKDG010000080.1, read as the reverse complement.
ATAGCGAAATGTTCAAGAATGATGTATTTGTCGGGCTAAAGCCACTATGGAGTGCTGATCCTGATGTAAAAATCTATCAGCTTGCTTAACTGCTGTAGTGATGACTGAATATACTCATAACAATGGTGTAGTTTACCAAGTAAACCCCATAATGAGTGACCCTACCCTATAGTATCTTGAATAAGCAACGGGCAGAGAAATTTAATTCTCTGTCCGTTTTACTTTATCGCAGGATGTCTTCGCAATGATGCAGATAAGCCAAAAATCTTTGACAGCAGGCAAAATATGGCGGGTGTGATGAACCTTGAACTTGATAGAATTGAGCCATTTACTGTGATCGTTAAGAATATTACATTATTTGCCTGAAATTCTGCTAAAATCAAGGAAGGGGGGAGAGAACATGAAAAAAGACCTAGAGCCTGTCACGATGTATCATATGTTTGCAAAGCTTTTTGCACATTTGGTAAAAGAGGTGTCCGATACCTTTGGTGATGAAGGTAAAGAAGCGGTTAGGCGTGCGGTTAAGAACTTTGGGGAAGAACGCGGGTGTGATATTGCCAGAAGAGCTAAAGCGAAGGGTGCCACAAATGATCTGGCAAATTATCTTACCACCTATGACATGGAACGCAGTAATCACTTTGAATTTACAAACACCTATGGAGCGGATCAGATAGAACAGCAGTTCACCCGGTGTGTTTTTGCAAACCAATGGAAAGAAGATCAGATGGAAGAGTATGGATACCTGTATTGTGAAATGATCGACCCAGCAATCGCCAGAGGGTATAACGAGAACCTGGAGTGTATCCAAGAAAAACATTGCTTTAAAGATGGGGTTTGTGCATTTTGTTTTAGGATGAAGAAATAACAACCTTTCCGACCGGCAGGATGATGGCATAAACTGTAGGCGGGTGGATATCATCCACCCGCCTACAGTTTAGGTCCGGCAATCTTATGGCAAAGCAGTATCACAAGGGAACTTTAAATTGCCCTACCGTTAGTTGCATCTGGTTGGCGATTTCTGCCAATTCCTGGGTTGCTGCAGATGTTTGCTGGGTTGTGGAAGTAATCTGCTCATTGCTTCCCGCCACTTGTTCCATCCCGTCACGGCTTTGTTTTACTGCTTCTTGGATATCTTCAATCCGGCTGAGGACACCATTCATGGAAGAAATGATATTATCCAGGGCAAGGCCAGCTTCGGCGGCCAATTTTACGCCATCTGCTACCTCTTGCACCCCTTGTTGCGTGGTGGTGGTGGCTGTATCAACACCAGTTTGTACCTGCAGAATGAGTTGATTAATTTCTTTGGTGGCATTAGCCGATTGGTCGGCTAATTTTCTTACCTCATCAGCAACCACCGCAAACCCTTTACCCTGTTCACCTGCTCTTGCTGCCTCAATGGCTGCATTTAATGCCAACAAATTGGTTTGTTCCGCAATGTCGGTAATTACACCGGTAATTCTTCCGATCTGATTCGATAAATCATGTAAGTTTTGGATGGATTTTGCTGTCTCAGCACTGGAAGTGGCAATCGTATTCATTTTAGCTACCGTTTGTTTTACTTTTTCATTGCCTGCCAGGGCTACGTGACCGGCCGTTTGGGATTCCACGACTGCTTGTTGAGCATTTTCAAAACTGGCAGCGGCAATACTGACCACTTCGTTTGCCGTGCTGGCTATCTCTTCAACCGTAGCGTTTACTTCTTCACCGGAAGCAGCCAGTGCTTCACTCTGGGCAGTTAAGGTTTGGGAATTGTGAGCCATGTCAACAATGATCATGCTTAACCTTTGGGCCATGTGGTGAAAAGATCTGGCCAAATCACCAAATTCGTCTTGCCGCTGTAAGTCCTTTTGGGATATCTCTCGGGTCAAATCAAAATTTGCCAGCTCTGTTACATAGGCCACGGCGTTTTTCGTAGGCCTTGCTATACTGGCCGAAAAGTAGGAACCGCAGACAAGGATGATGATGGCAAGCATCCCCAGGATTATCAAGCTGGTGGTTTTGAATTTGTTTAGGCCCAGGTAAGCGCTCTCAGCATCATAATCAACACCAATCAATCCGACAACCGTTCCCTGGGTATCCTTTAAGGGGTAATAGGAGCTAATTACAGTACCCCAGTTCTCATCATGGTCAATTTTATCCGCTATGTATGCTTTACCACGCAAAGTTTCTTCATAGGCTGGGGTAGCTATTTCAGTGTCCCCAAGGTGGGACATGTCTTCGGCAGGGGAACCATCAATGACGTATATAATTTTGCCATCAACAGTTTTTCTCATGGTATAGATATACTTAGCTCCACTTACCTGCCTAATATAGGCCAAATCTTCTCTAGCTTGCCTATAATAAGGTTTATTTTCATCTTCTCTTGTCTGCAATTTAACAAACTCATTAATATCAATAATTTTACTGGCCTCTTGTACTATTTTATAAGCCTGATTTGCGGCCTCTTTGGTTACCATTTTGGAACATTGCCAGTATAATATTGCCGTGAGGGCAGCAGTAATTGATACGGTAATAATTAGGAAAAATACTGTAATTTTTACTCTAATACTTTTCCTAAGAGACCATTTCTTTATCCATGAATTTTCCAAGTTTAATTCCTCCGGATAAATAGAAATAAAAGCACCTATAGAAATAGGCCGATCAATAATCGGCAAGTTATTTTTAAATTAGGTAGCATTATATAACAATTTTATCTAAAAATCCTTAATAAAAAGTCGAATGCTGTATGAAAAATAAGTCGTTTCTTGTAATAGAAAATTTGACTTGACGATCAAAGCAAAAGATTATACATTAGTTATAAGTTAATAATGAGCACAAAATGGGGTACACCACCGAAAGGGTGTCCACTCGTTTTGTGCTTTTTTGTTTTTTACTTGAAATAAAGGGAGTGAAGACATGAAAGTTAACGGCACCACTATTTTTTTAGGAGAGCAGCAAAGTCTGTTCGATTTTTTAGAAACCAATCAATATAACCTTCAATTAATTGCCGTGGAACGCAACGGAGACATTGTTCCCAAAGCAACCTATAAGGATATCATGCTCAACGATGAAGATACGCTGGAAATTGTAAACTTTGTCGGAGGGGGTTGAGAAATGAATTTAGTAGTCAACGGGCAGAAGAGAGAAGTAGCTTGTCAAACAGCTTTTCAAATCAGAGAGCAGCTAGGCAATCAAACGGATATTGTCATCTTGAATGGTTTTCAGCTTGAAGAAGACTGCAAAGTAACTGAAAAGGATACCGTAACCATCATCCGAAAAGGGGTTATGCCTAAACGGGACGAGCTTGAAAGCATGATGATGGCCAGGCATACACCGAGTGTTCATGAAAAAGTAAAACAAGGGCAAGTTGCCATCGCCGGGTTAGGCGGACTGGGATCGAATATTGCAATTATGCTGGCCAGAATAGGCGTTGGTCAGTTGCTGCTGGTGGATTTTGATATTGTTGAGCCCAGTAATTTGAATCGACAAAGTTATTACATAAGCCATTTAGGGATGCCGAAAACCATAGCGTTAAGGAAACAGATTGAAGAAATTAACCCCTTTATCCAGGTGACAACGGAGAACACGAGAGTAACGGCAGAGAATGTGAAAGAACTTTTCAGTGGATATGAGATCATTTGCGAAGCCTTTGATAAACCGGAGGAAAAAGCGTTGCTGGTGAATACCGTATTGGAGCAACTGCCGGATAGTAAAATCGTAGCAGCTTCCGGGATGGCCGGGTACGACAGTTCTAACCTAATTAGAACCGTAAAACCGATGAAAAATCTATACATCTGTGGGGATTTGACAAACGAAGCAATCGTGGGGAGAGGACTGATGGCACCCAGGGTACAACTTTGCGCCAGTCATCAGGCAAACATGGTTTTACGGATATTGCTGGGAATAGAAGAGGTATGAGAGGAGTATGAAACATGAGTGATCAATTCATGATCGGGGGACAGGAGTTTCAATCGAGATTTATCTTAGGTTCAGGTAAATTCTCACTGGAGCTAGTGCAGGCTGTGGTTGAAAATGGCGGGGCGGAGATGGTAACCGTCGCCTTACGACGTGCCAACCTAGGCGGAGAAGAGAATATCATAGAGTACATACCCAAAAGTATTACTCTATTGCCCAACACATCGGGGGCAAGAACTGCCGAGGAAGCGGTAAGAATTGCCCGTTTGGCCAGAGAAATGGAATGCGGAAACTTTGTTAAAGTGGAAGTTATCCGTGACTCCAAGTACCTGTTGCCGGATAATTATGAAACAATAAAGGCTACGGAAATCCTAGCCAAAGAAGGTTTCATCGTTTTGCCATACATGTATCCGGATTTAAATGTGGCCAGATCTTTGGTAGATGCGGGTGCTTCCGCTGTGATGCCTTTGGCAGCCCCAATTGGTAGTAACAAAGGTTTATCTACCCAAGACTTTATTCAAATCCTGGTGGATGAAATCGATTTGCCGATTATCGTAGATGCCGGCATTGGCCGTCCGTCCCAAGCGTGCCAGGCCATGGAAATGGGTGTCGACGCCATTATGTGCAATACGGCGATTGCCACAGCTAACAATGTAGCGCTTATGTCAAAAGCCTTTAAACAAGCGATTGAAGCCGGTCGTGCGGCGTATCTGGCAGGACTTGGCAGAGTATTGAATAACCAGGCAGAGGCATCCAGTCCTTTGATCGGATTCTTGGAGGATTAAACATGGCAGTAAATCAACTAAATCACATGGAATATATGGCTGGCATGGAAGCCATTGATTCCAATATTATGGACAAAGTACTTAGCAAGATCGCAGACTATGATTACCAACAATTTACCGGCCAAGATGTAAAAAAAGCACTGGCGAAACAACTACTTTCCCTGGATGATTATGCAGCTATCTTATCTCCGGCAGCGTTGCCCTTTTTAGAAGCTATGGCCCAAAAAGCCATGTTGGAGACCAAAAAGCATTTTGGCAATTCAGTTTGTCTGTTTACTCCCTTGTATATTGCCAACTATTGTGAAAACCATTGTGTTTATTGTGGCTTTAATTGCCAAAATAAAATCCGCCGAGGCAAGCTTGCCTATGAAGAAGTGGAAAAAGAGCTGAGGGCAATTGCGGCTACCGGGTTAAAAGAGATCCTGATTTTAACCGGGGAATCCCGCCTGCAGTCCGGGGTAGAGTATATAGCAGAAGCAGTTCGATTGGCTGCAAAATATTTTTCCACCATCGGCATTGAAATCTATCCGCTCAATTCAGAAGAATATGCTTACCTGCATCAATGCGGCGTGGATTTTGTTTCTGTTTATCAAGAAACCTACAATACCCGTAAATATGAACAGGTTCACGTAAGCGGTCCCAAAAGAATTTTCCCCTACCGCTTCCATGCCCAAGAGCGTGCTCTATTAGGGGGGATGCGTGGGGTTTCGTTTGGCGCTCTGCTTGGGCTGGATGACTATCGCAAGGATGCCTATGCTGCCGGTTTGCATGCCTATTTTATTCAGCAAAAGTATCCACACGCAGAGATTTCTTTTTCTACACCCCGCTTAAGACCTTACATTAATAATGCGGAGAATAATCCGAACGATGTCCATGAAAAGCAACTTTTACAAGTAATGCTTGCCTATCGTTTATTCATGCCCTATGCAGGCATTACAATCTCAACCAGGGAAAGATCGGTTTTTCGAGATCATATCATTGGCATGGCTGCTACCAAAATTTCTGCCGGCGTTAGAGTTGGGGTTGGTGGACATGGGGAAGAAGAAAAAGGCGATGAGCAATTTGAGATTTCCGATGCTCGGAGTGTTAAGGAGGTACATCAAATGATTCTCAAAAGGGGATTACAACCTGTTTATTCGGATTATATCCGGGTTTAGGAAAATTTTATGCTCATTTGTGTAACAAACCGAACCCTTTGTAAAGATGATTTTTTAATGCGGCTTGATCAAATTGCCCAAGCCAAACCCCAGGCCATCCTATTGCGAGAAAAGGATTTAAGTATAGTGAACTATCAAAGATTAGCCACAAGCGTAAGGGAAATCTGTCTAAATAATCAGGTGCCGCTAATTATTCATCAACATATTGAAGTGGCTGCAGCCTTGAAATGTCCGGCTATTCATTTATCGATGCCAGATTTTAAGAAATACAAGCACCAACTCAAGCGATTCTCCCAAAGAGGTGCTTCTATCCATACCGTAAGTGAGGCCAAAGAAGCACAGCAATTAGGTGCCACTTATTTAATAGCAGGGCACATCTTTTCCACGGAATGTAAAAAAGGAATACCGCCCAGGGGACTCCCTTTTTTACAAGAAGTGTGTGCTTCGGTTACCATACCGGTATTTGCCATCGGGGGGATAACAAAGGATAAAGTAAAAGAGGTTATCGATGCAGGGGCCCAGGGGATTTGTGTAATGAGTGAGGCTATGACTTGTTGTCAACCAGGTGAGCTTACCGACAGCTTCAGTGTTTAAAGGATCGGTTCCATTTATATGGTAAAATAATCACAGGAGGTGAGGGAAGCTTTGCAGCTAAGACAGGCTATTGAAAACGATCTGCCCGCTATCGTAGCTATTTACAATTCCACCATTCCTTCTAGAATGGTTACGGCTGACACAACACCGGTAACCGTGGAGAGTAGGGTAGCTTGGTTTCATGAACATAATCCCCAAAATCGTCCTATCTGGGTGGTCGAGGACGGCGGCATTATCTTGGGGTGGTTAAGTTTTTCTTCTTTTTATAACAGGCCAGCGTATCATGCTACCGCTGAAATTAGTATTTATATTGCGGAAGAATCCCGGGGCAAGGGGATCGGTAAGAAATTACTGTCCAAGGCAATTGAAGAGTGTCCAAAATTAGGAATTACCACCATGTTAGGATTTATCTTTGGACACAATGAACCAAGCCTGCGATTGTTTTTGAAATATAACTTCGAACGTTGGGGTTTTTTACCCAAAGTGGCGATTCTCGATGGCATAGAAAGGGATTTGGTTATTCTAGGACTGCGGGTTGTCTAATATTTGTTTTATTATTTTGGCAGGATTGCCACCTACCAGAACATTATCCGGGACATCCTTTGTCACTACTGCACCAGAGGCGATAACAACATTATTCCCTATAGTAACTCCGGGGTTGATGACGGCTCTCCCACCAATCCAAACATTGTCACCGATCTTTACGGGGAGTCCATATTCTAGCCCCGATATTCTTTCCTTTGGATTAAGTGGATGAGTTGCTGTATAGATATGTACACCTGGTGCAATAAAACAGTTGTCACCTATGCGAATTTCACAAACATCTAAAAACACACAATCAAAATTAGCATAAAAATTCTCGCCAACATGTATGTTGTAACCATAATCACAACGAAAGGTTGGTTCTATGTACAGGTTTTTTTCAGTTGAACCGAACAGTTCTTTTAATAGTTCGGTTCTTTTGTTCTCCTCTGTTTCGAATGTTTGATTGTATAATCGGGTTAACATCCGAGCCCTTAATCTTTCCCTAAGTAATTCCGGGTCTGCTGCATGATAAAGTTCACCCTTCAACATCTTTAACTTTTCGGTCTTAATTTTCCTCAAATCTCCTTTATAATGTATAGTTTATTTAATGTTGTTGCCCATTATTTAACCGGAAATGACTAAAAGTTATAGGATAAACGATTCATTAATCTATAATTATGTAACTAACTTTACTTAATTTAGCAGCAAACTAGCTGCAGGTTTACGTATATCCAGACGATATCGTTTTCCTATTATTCTTCAACAAAGAAACCCCTTAATGGTTTTCTAATAAAAAATTAAAGGAAACGTAAATGTAACGAAAGCTGCCCAAAGTCCATAGACCGGCAAATACTTAGTAATGGCATCTTGAATGGTTGAAGGTCCGGTTCTATTTTGTAGAAAACGCATATAGCAGAGCATAATCCAAATTAGATTGACCCAGATAAGTATATTTACTCCTAAAACAGCAAGTCTGTTGGGCGTAATCCCAAAAGAGGAAAGCCTGAACACGATGGCGGATAAAGCCACACTGTCAATGATAAGAGCGAGAACAATTAAGGCAAAATTTATATAATCAGAAATGCTCTTTTTCTCATTTGTACCGCTTTCGGTAATAGAGAATATGGTGATGGCCAATACAGTAAGGAGCATTCCGTTAAAGAATATAAGGAAATTACGGTCCAAGAAGGGATTTTTACCAACCCAAATTACCGTTAAGAGATAAATCAACAATGTAGCCAGTACAAGAGGACTAAAAATTTTGGCTATATAGGGAGCAATATTTTTGGCAAGTTTAAGGTTCCTTGATACCAGGTATGTAGCCACAATAGCGAGAGCGGCAGCACCAAATAAAACAACATTTTTAAAATAGAATTCAGATATATCCATGCCGACAATTCTAAATAACTGCATGGTTAATGCTGTTAGCAGCATGCCGCTGATTGCCATGCTGGCGTAGAGGATGCAAAATTCCCCATTGAATTTCAGATAGGCTAATCTTGTGCTGCCTATACTATATTCATTTCCTGTAAATGCAAGCCCTACTAATACCCATAAGAAAATAGGAAGGTGTAGATAAGCCAAGATGATACCATCTTTATGCTCTTGGGGCAGCATAGTAAGATAAAATCCAGAGATTAGGAATAACGAGGCAAGGGTGTAGAGAACATTTTTTTTAGGGGTATTATTGTAGATAAAATAGGCGGCAATAAAGGGAAGTATCCCAAAAACAAGGTTAATCGGGGCTAGTGCTTGCTGTTCGACAAAATGTAAAATTATCCTGGTGCTTAACCCGGCCAGAATTGCTAAAACGCCCATGGATAAGAAATCTTTCTGAAACAAAGAAGCTTTTTCTGTATTTGACGTTTCTTCAAAATGCAATCTTTCATGCCAAACGGCAAGGACCTGTGAATTGGGGTTTTTCCCCCAGGCATAGGAGAATGACTTTTTAAAAGTTTCAGGTTCTTTTCTATACATTCCCTCCAGTTCATGGGGGTTAGCAATATTTTCAATAATCAGCTGGCTAATGTCCATGGTGATACCTCCCCTAATAATTGTCATAATAAGCTTTCCTTAACTGTCGTCATCACTTTTGTATTCTAAAATATCCCCCGGCTGACATTCTAAACTTTTACAAATGGCCTCTAGGGTAGATAATCGAATAGCCTTGGCCTTGCCGTTTTTCAATATAGAAAGGTTAGCCATGGTTATGCCAACCCTCTCCGAAAGTTCTGTTACGCTCATTTTCCTTTTAGCCAACATCACATCAATATTGATTATAATTGCCATTTTATTCACCTCAAACCGTTAAATCATTTTCTGATTTTATATCGATGGCATTTTTTAAAAGCTTTTGAAGAACAGCAGCAAAGACTGCAACCACCATTGAAGCAAAGATACAGGCCATTCCGATTATTATCAGACCTGGGGCATCGTCTTTCTCTGCTACGAAATAAATGAATGGTATCATAACCACATATAAGGTACTGATTGTAATTGCACAGTATTTTATATTCCTCAATGCCTTTACAGATAATTCCGAGAATGCTTTGTTTTGGTCAATATAGCTTAAAAGTTTAAAAGCTTGGTACAGAGCAAAGTAAAAAGGTATCGCCGTTACATAGATACCTATTAAGAGGGGATATAGCATATGGGCATAATCTGGATTTACCGGATTATCAGCTAACCAAGGCAACCCCCATAGGCATAAAGCAAGAACTGGAATTCCCATAAGAAAAACAGCTACCTTTAAAAAGAGTGTTTCTTTCATCAAAAGCACCTCGCGTATTTATTAATGAGTTAATAATAACATATTTTTATCGTTTTACAATATGTTATTATTGATTTAAATTAATTTTTTGTTGTTATTTTCTTCCTGATTAGACAAAGTTTAAAAGCATTCCTGTTAATTAAGGCGACAAAAAAACCAGCCCGTTCGTTGAGTTGGTTTCTTCTCAAAGCTTCGCATTATGGGCTCGTTTACTAAAATAATCTTAAATAATTTGAGGCATAATATGCGGTAAAATCTTTTTTATAACTAGGTGAACATTGTTGAACTTACAAAGCAGCATTGATTTGTATCTAACAATAACAGCAATTACTCTTTCTTTAATTGGAAGTTACTTTATACTTCGTATAGACTGGAAGCGTTATGGCATAGTATATTTGCTTTCTGGGATTGTCGGAAATATTTTATGCTATATTTTTGTAAAATTAGACTTTTACTCCTTCCCGTTTAGGTTGTTCCCACAAATCTCCAAGATGCCATTTGAGACCATATTAACCACGTTTCCATTCTTTGTAATTTTGGGGGTTTATTATAGCCCCCATTCCTGGGCTTATAAAATACCTTTTTACTGGGTAATTGTTCACCTTGGTATGGTTTCGGAAACATTAGCACACAACCTGACAAACTTAATCAGCTACAATTTTGCATGGGATTTTTGGGACTCCTATACATGGTGGTGGATTTTCTTGCTTCTATTTGATTATATAGGCGGATTAATTGTTCCTCCCCATCTAAGGAAACCCATCTCACAGGAGACATTTAAATTCGGAAATGGGGGCTTTTTTATAGTGCATTTTGTATTAATTGTCACCGTTTTCTTAGGTGGCTACTACGTAGGGCTAAAAAAGTAATCAAGTAAAGAAGTGGCCTCCATGTCTTAAATTCCTCGACTTTCTCAAGTATTACCACCCTCGGCTACTAATGAACACTAATATCTCAGGCTTATGCCTCTGGCCGTGCTAATCGTTTACTAAGTCGTCCCCTGGAGCAAATTCGGCGGATATTCTTTTTTCTGAAGGTAGGGTCAAATTTGCCTAAGAAATAGTTGACCAACAGAGGGTCTATTTTTTGCGGCGCCCTACTTGTAATATAGCAAAGTAATCGATATACTTGAAATATACCGAACGTTCGGTATATTATTGGCGGATTGAAAATAATAGAAAATACAATTTTGAAGGAGAGCACGTAAAAGACATTATGAGTAAACGCAGACATGAAGGGGAGCAGACAAAACAGCATATCATTAACAAAGCTAGAAT
>CAMKDG010000079.1 GCA_946411205.1 uncultured Desulfotomaculum sp. | reverse complement strand
ATAAAAACACCAATTTCAAGATCTGAAAACATGTTCTTACCTCCTAGGCTTAGGCGCCAAAATTAGCCTGTATCAGCTGGTCCTTTTCTTCCTCCAGCAAGACCCTGTTTTGATCCAACAAGATAATCAGTCGTTGTTCTAAGACAGCAATACCCCGTAGGTAAGCAGCATCCACACCATTAACCACCGGTGGAGGTGGTTCGATGCTGGCAAGGGGAATCCGCAACACTTCTTGTACAGAGTCCACAATCATGCCGATGGTCTGCCCGGATACTTCCACAATGATAATGCGGCTGGCTTGGGTACGCTGGCTTTGGCCCAAACCGAAACGCAGACCAAGATCAATGACAGGAATAATGCGTCCCCGTAGGTTGATAACTCCCTCCACAAAATGAGGGGTGCGTGGAATGCTCGTAATAGTTTCCATACGGATAATTTCATAAACGGAATTAATATCCACCCCGTAGACTTGCTCCATTAGTTGAAATACGACTATTTGTTCTTCCTGTGCACTCAGCACGTTATTCGCCACTGGGGATCACTCCTTTTTATCTATTGGTATTGACAGACTCTTGATAATCGCCTCGGGCTCCACTTCCTGGAACTTGGTTCTTAAAACGATTATATCAACCCGCCGGTTCTGTTGGCGGTTGGCATCCATATCGTTAGGCACCCTGGGGCGATACTCTCCATAGCCAGTAGCCGAAAGTCTATCCGGCGGTATCGAGCTAAACTGAATTAGCCGGTGCACTACTGTGGCAGAACGGGCTAAGGACAACTCCCAGTTAGAAGGGAATCTGCCGGTACGAATGGGCAGATTATCGGTATGTCCTTCTACCCGGATGTAGTTTGGGGTCTGGTGTAAAATAGCCCCCACCGTATCCACAATTTCCCTGGAGAAATTATTTAAAGCATCACTGCCTAAAGGGAAAAGCACCACATCTTGAAAGCTTACCACAACCCCTCTTTCTTCAATGGTTACGGTGACTTTACCGGCTAAGCCTTGTTGATTGACATACTCCTCAATCTGCTTTTTGATCTTTTCCATACTTTCCTGTTCGGCTTTTTCCAAGCTGGCTTCCAGTTCCTTAGCTTCGCCCACTCCAGGCACAATAGAAGGCCCACCATTATCCATAATGCTCTGACTGCCCCCCATGGTTTTCGATAGGGAAGCGGCAATGGCATGGTATTTGTTGGCATCTATCTTACTCAAAGTATACATCACAATGAAGAAGATTAGTAGTAGGGTAATTAGGTCGGAGTAGGTAATTAACCATCTTTCGTGGTTTTGCTTTTCGCCCTCTTCGCCCCGTCTTTTCATTTTATTCTTCCTCTCCTGTGGGTTGTTTGAATTGAGCCGGCTTAATAAAGGCATTCAGTCTTTCCCGAATGATCATCGGGTTATAGCCCGCCTGCAAAGCCAGGATGCCTTCAATCATCATTTCCCTCATAATTAATTCTTTTTTGCTGAGGTTCTTTAATTTAGCACCAATGGGCAGCCAGAAAATATTGGCCGAACCAACCCCGTAAAGGGTGGCAATAAAAGCCATGGCAATAGCCGGTCCTAAACTGTCCGGATTGGTCAAACTGCCCAACACGTGTACCAAACCCATAACGGTACCGATAATCCCCATGGTAGGGGCATAACCACCGGCTGCTTCAAAAATATGTACACCTACCTGATGTCTTTCGTAGGAAGCGTAAACCTCAGTTTCTAAAATACTGCGCACCATCTCCGGGTCGGTACCATCCACCACCAATTGCATCCCTTTACGGAGAAATGAATCTTCAACAGTATCTAATTGACTGTCGAGATAAAGCAGACCTTCCCGGCGGGCTTTCTCTGACAGTTCTACAATTAAGTTAATCGTTTCGGTGAAATCCGGTACTTTTTTAGCAACGGCTGTTTGGATTAGCCTGGGGATAGACAAAACCTCGTGGGTAGAGAAAGCAACCACCGTGGCACCGATGGTGCCACCAATTACGATAATCAAAGCACTTGGGGATAAAAGAGCACTGGCATGACCGCCTTCCATCAGAAAACCACCAACCAGGCAGACAAAAGCAAGTAATAGTCCCACCGGGGTCATAATTTCCAATTAAGTCACATCCTCATAAAAAATCAGTAAATTTGGCAAATTAGAATTTGTGTAATTTTACGACTTATTTCCCCAAAAATCCTGCATTAGGGGGTTATTTTAAGAAGAAATTAGTAAATTTTTAATTTTTTCCCTAAAAATTTTGTGTTATTCCCTGCATTGAAACAATACGTATCCCCTTTCTTCATGTATAATGGAATGAAATTACCGGAAGGTCTGATAACCTTGATTCTTTCCCTGATAGCAGTAGCACAGGATCTGCAGCCAGTGTCCCTAATGTAATAAATCGGCAGTTATGTTCGATATCTTAAGGGCAAATAGTCCTGTTTCCATCACTCTAGCTACCGGCGGTAAAACAAGTACTCTCTGTGACTAGGGCCAGTGTTGATCTTCCGCCAAAAATTAGATAATATATAGATGTGTCTATAAGATAGTAATTGCAGACTTCTTGGATCGGAAGTCTGTTTTTAGTTGGCTTCCGCCGGCGTCTCAAGCCTTGGCGCAAGCCAAGTTTTTCTAAGAGAGGTGTTTTCCTTTGAAAACCTGGTTTGTGGAAGATGCAGGCGGCGGCTGCCAAGCCTTTGGTGAAGTGGTGGTGCTTGTCTGTGAGGAAACCGGTGAGATTTATTCTGCCAGGGTTCCTGTTACCTGGAATAATAAAATGAGCTGGGAAGAATTGGTCTGCCAACTGCTGGTAGATTTAATGCAGCAAGCGGGGGCAACCAAAGAAGATCAGTATTTGGTTTGCTCCGGCAATATTTTTCATACGTATCATAAATGGCTTAGTGAGCAGGGCTACAACTGGCAAACTCACAAAATGGACGGACTCGCCCACGATGCGGCGGAAAGTGCCTTTCACCAGATGGTGGTGGAGGCGGGATTTCCGGAACATATCAAGCTGATTGAGCGGGATTACCGAAGTTATTATACAAATATTGAAAAATGGGTGTCTTTACATCCCGAGAGGAAAAAGCAATACTGGAAGGATCGAGAGGTACGTAAGAAACCGGCCCTGCCGAGGTATCTGCTAAAAAGCACCCTGACTAAGGCTAGAGTCTGCTATGGTTGTAATGCAGTCATTCCTCCCTTTAGCCCCGTTGTGGAGTTAAAGTTCCGAACGGACGGACGGAAGTTTAGGCATTTCTTTCATCCCCAGTGCTGTCCTGTAACACCACTCAAATCCACTCTGCAGCAATTAGAGGTGGCTTGGCAGGGGCAGCCGCTAACAGGTATTCTTGTTCCCTGCCCCGAGGAAATGCCCTGTGCCATTTGTGGTCACCTACTGGAACCAGGGAAGAAGGCTTTTTACGCTTACCATAAGAATGAATTGGTTTGTGGCCATCTGCATTGTTTTAAGGGCACCCCCTAGGGGGTGCCCTTTAGTGATAGGTGGTATTGTCTGATTTTGCTCCCTGCAGGATCAACTGAAGTCTGGACAACTCCTCGATTGGTTGATTCACTTCCACTAAGTCTTTCACATGTTTGTAGAGTTTTTCCAGACCCAGGTGGACATCGCGAATTAACAAAGCATGGGGCTTGTATTCCCCTCCTTGTTCCATTATTAAGGGAGCCCCTTCCTCCAATTGATTCCAATCACCCAGGAGGACCAGGTTTTCCCTTTGGGCAATGAGGTTGATAAATTCCCACATTTCCGAGGAGAAGGCTACAATCAATCCGTCTTCCGCCTCCCAATTTATTTCCAAAACCACCAGGTATTCAGCAGTATTGGTAAGCACCAAATCCCAAGAAAACCAGTAATCAATTTCTTCCCCAGCATGAAAACGTTCAAATAGCTCGCTCATATCCTCTTTTAAGGTAGGTATTACCACGACTACCGCTATTTCAGATTCCCCAAGAAATTCAGGAAATACTACTTGTTTATGCAAAACAATCGCCCCTTTGAATCCTGTATCCGCAATCTATGATTTTTAGCAATTATAGGCATTATATCATAAAAAAGCAATGGAAAATCACCACAAGCCCATCCTCAGGGATAGGCTTGCAATTTTGCTACCACGGGTAGATCGGCCTCTGTGAAATCAAAGTCTTGCATCTCTTGGGGCGTAACCCAACGAAAGTCCCGGCAGTCTTTGGCGGAGGGCTGGCTTCCCAGATAACGGCAGGTATAACACAACAGCAGGATGTGCCGCTCTCCATAGAGGTGGGAAACCACCTCAAAAATTGGACCCACTTCGATTTCCATATCTAATTCTTCTTGAATCTCTCTTTTCAATCCGGCCTTGGGATCTTCGCCAAAGTGTAGTTTACCACCTGGAAACTCCCATTTCAATCCGTGATCGGCCGTGCCCTTACGCTGGGCAATCAATGTTTTCTCTGCTTGTTGAATAATGGCGGCAGTTACAATAATGGTATGCATCTTTCTATTGTGCCACTTTATCTTTGGTTTTACAACTACCAATGGCCCCTTTGCCAATGGGCGGCGATCTCCTTGGCCAGCAACTGGAGGGCAGCCGGTTGCTGGAAGTAGGCCAAATGTCCTTTCACCGGATTAAATCTATCCAGTTCGCATTCAAGGTTAGTATCCGGGCTACAGGCTTCGTAGCTAATCAAATGCGGGCAGGCCACATCAATGTGACCAGCCAGGTTGGTCCAGTGAGCGTCAGTGGGTCGATGGGCAAGTTTGGTTCTTTTTTGCAGCCATTTGCGAAACCAAAAAATGGGGCTGCCTAGGGTAATAAAGTGATTTATCGGATACACCAAATCGGGTCTCTGCTGCATGGCACAAAAGGACACCATCGTGCCCAGGCTATAAGCAATTAAGGTAATCGGCCCCGGCAGGTTGACTAGGCCCTGGTAAAAACGGTTGTTCACTTGTTGGTAAACTTGTTCATCCAAAAGATAGGTAAAAATATCACCAAAATTATCGGCCACTAAATCAATAAAGTTAGCCAGTGGACCCCGACCCAGGCTATCTCCGGTGCTTTCCCCCCGAGCAATTTGACCAAAGAGATCTTTTTGCATTTCCTCTTGAATATCTCGAGTAAAAGGAGAGGTTATTTTTTTCCAGCCATCTCCAGGCTGAGGAACTAAATCATAATAATAAATACCGCTAAAGTAAATTTCAGCTGGCTTAATTCCTTGTTTTATCAAATAGGGTAATAGTGCATTTGCCCACCTACGCCAATATTCTCGGTTGGTATCATGACCCATGCCGTGGATAAAAACAATAGAACCCATGGTTCACACCTTCTTTCCGTGCTACCACAGGTTATGTTTGGCTTTTATGATTGGTGTCAACAGTCCTAACTCTGAGCATCTCTCTTTTGTACCAGGCCGGGATTTAGGTGACCCAGGGAATTCATCAGCCACTCATTGCGAGCGCAATTGTTAAAGAAATTCATAGAAATTTCAGTTGCCCAACCAATGCACAGAGAAAAAATTAGAGTACCTATGCCCACAGGGCCGCCCAGGAAAAAGCCCAGGCTAACCACGGTCAACTCAATAGCGGTTCTGACTACACCGATTCGCCAGCCGGTGATTTTATGCAAGCCCATCATGAGGCTATCCCGAGGCCCGGTCCCCATTCGGGCTGAGATATACATACCGGTAGCAAAGCCACAGCCCATTACGCCAATAAGCAGGTAGATGACCCGTACCACATAAGATTCGTAGCTGGGAATCCAACCCTGGTGAATAATCAGATCAACAAAGACCCCAATAAAAATCATATTTAGGATGGTAGCAAGACTTGGTTTTACCCCCATCGGGTAAGCCACCAAAATACAAAGTAAACCCGCGCCAATCATAATTTGGCCAAAGGTAAAGGGCAGATAACTGGTTAGCCCCATATGCAACACATCCCAGGGGCTAATCCCCAGAGACCCTTCAACAATAAAAACAAGGGACACACCGTAAAGAAAAAGCCCCAGCATTAACCAGGACAGTTGAAGCAGGTGAAAAATTTTCTTTTTCATAAATTGCCTCCTTGATTGATTGGCTAAATAGATTTTAGTATATAGCCGCTTAAAAGTAAATTGACCTGGATCAATCTTTAAATTAAATCCTTCTCACCAGATGTAAAATCGACATTAATTTAGTATAAAACTACAAGGAGATTTCTAGCTCTAGCTAGAATCATAAATTACTAACACTTTGGAGGCCAAACATGTTAGAACATCAAAACATGTTAGCTAAATATAAAGAACTTTTAAAAATCAATGAAAAACTTACCCAGTTGCATTGGATTGTCGCACAGGTAGCTGGAGAAACCGATCTAAACACCATGCACAATTTAATACTCAATGGGTTCATGCAAATTGCAGAGGTTCCCGGTTGCCATTTTATTCTTTTGGATGATAATGGCGTACCCTTTCATACGGTAAAAAGGGGTATTGAGGATAATCCCTTTGCTTCTTGTGGGGCCTATCAAAAAATTTTTAGTCAGATCAATACCATTGGCAACCGGAATTTGTTATTACCTCACTCTCGCTTTTGTAATAATTGTCCAGGTAATTGTGGCTTAGTTATGCTGCAGATCCTGCCCCTGCATAATAAGCACGGTAACCCACTGGCAGTCCTGTTAGCCCAACATCTAAACCATCCTACGATTAACGATGAAACCCAAATGATTCTGGAATTATTCACCATTCAGGTGAGTTTGGCTTTAGAGAATGCCATGTTGAATAAAAAGTTTGAAAACCTCTCCATTACAGATGCACTAACCGGTTTATATAACCACCGTTATTTTGCCGAAAGATTGCAAAAAGAAGTAACCCTATGTAGTTGTATGCCCAAAGAATTATGTCTAATTATGCTGGATGTGGATAAATTTAAAAACTATAATGATAGCTTTGGTCACCCGGCAGGCGATCGGGT
The DNA here is from genome assembly GCA_946411205.1 of uncultured Desulfotomaculum sp. Lineage (GTDB taxonomy): Bacteria > Bacillota > Desulfotomaculia > Desulfotomaculales > Desulfotomaculaceae > Desulfotomaculum. The sequence goes on along the minus strand of CAMKDG010000079.1, from coordinate 9,776 downwards.
GTTAAAAACTATGAGCAAAACCTTTACCCAAACGATTCGCCCCATGGATGTGGTAGCTCGTTATGGGGGAGAGGAATTCGCCTTTATTCTGCCTAACACCAGCCCCCAAGAGGGAATTCATCTGGCCGAGAAAATTCGCTGTGCCGTTGCAAACACGGATTTTGCCTACCGTCCGATCACGGCTTCCCTGGGAGTTGCCCACTACCCTGCCCATACGCCGCACAGTATTGAACTGCTGAAATTGGCAGATAAAGCCTTGTATCAGGCAAAGGCAAGCGGACGCAATCGGGTGGTTGTGGCTTCGGATATAGAATAGCCGTCGGCCATTTGTAGGGACCGTTAGACCAACAGGCAATCTTGCCAAAGAGAGCATCAGGCTTATGGCCTATGGCTAAAAAAGGGAGTGCCGCTTACTACCTAAAAAAGTAGTTTGGGCACTCCCTTCTTGCTATTCTATCTCCGACTCCACCAAGTGGCAGGCCACCCAATGGCCGGGTTTGATCCGCTTAAAGATTGGCTCGTGGTGGTTACAAATATCCTGGGCACAGTAGCAACGAGTGTGGAAGCGACAACCCTGGGGCGGGTTGACCGGGCTTGGCACATCGCCGTTTAAAATAATTCGTTCCTTCTTAGCCCGTGGATCCGGGATAGGAACAGCTGAGAGCAGTGCTTTGGTATAGGGATGGAGCGGGTTATGATATAACTCTTCATCTCCGGCCAGTTCTACCATTTTACCCAGGTACATGACCCCAATGCGGTTACTAACGTGTTTTACTGCATTAAGTCCGTGAGCAATAAATAGATAGGTTAAACCGAATTCCTGCTGCAAATCCTTTAAAAGATTGAGTACCTGCGACTGGATGGATACATCCAGAGCAGAAACCGGCTCATCACAAATTATGAGCTTAGGATTTAAGGCCAATGCCCTGGCAATACCTACCCGTTGTCGCTGACCGCCGCTAAATTCGTGCGGGTATCTCCGGGCGTGGTAAGCTGCCAATCCCACACAGGACAACAGGTGTTCCACCTTCTTTTGCACTTCCGGACCATGGGCCAATTTATAAAGCCGTATGGGCTCGGCAATGATGTCACCCACTGACATACGAGGATTTAGTGAGGCATAGGGATCTTGAAAGATAATTTGCATGTCTTTACGCAGCGCTCTCATTTCGGAAGCAGATGCTTCGAAGACATTTTTTCCCGCAAACTCTACCTTACCGGCCGTCGGTTCCAAAAGGCGTAAAATAAGGCGTCCTGTGGTGGATTTGCCGCAACCGCTCTCGCCTACCAAGCCCAGGGTCTCTCCCTGCCGAATATCAAAGCTTAGGCCATCCACCGCTTTTACCTGGCTAACCTCTTTGCTAAACATGCCTTTGTTAACGGGAAAATATTTTGTGAGATTACTAATATGCACCAGTGTGGACACTATTCTCCACCCCCTTCGTAAAGCCAGCAGCTCACCCTGCGTCCCGGTGAAATTTCTCGTAGCAGCGGCCGCTCCATATGGCAGCGAGGCTGCGCTTCCGGGCAGCGGGGAGCAAAGGCACATCCTGCAGGCAGGTGCGTTAAAGGGGGTACCATACCCTCGATCATATAAAGTTTTTCCTGTGTGCTATTAACATGAGGAATGGATTTTAATAGCCCCTTGGTGTAGGGGTGTAAAGGTTTGTCAAACAACTCCAAAACAGTGGATTCTTCCACCAGCTTACCGCAATACATTACCACCGCCCGGTCTGCCACCTCGGCCACCACAGCTAAATCATGGGTAATCATGATGATGGCGGTGCCCATTTGTTCCTTAAGTTCTAACATCAGATCCAAAATTTGGGCCTGAATGGTCACATCCAGGGCAGTGGTTGGTTCATCAGCAATAAGTAGTTCCGGTCGACAGCAAAGTGCCATCGCAATCATCACCCGCTGACGCATACCACCACTCATTTGGTGGGGAAAATCGTGAACTCTTTTTTCTGGCGAAGGAATCCCTGTTAACCGCAGCATCTCGATGCTCTTTTCCAGAGCATCCTTTTTATTTAATCCTTGGTGGATCATTAAAGATTCGGAAATTTGATACCCTACCCGAAAGACCGGGTTTAAAGATGTCATCGGTTCCTGAAAAATCATAGAAATTCGGTTACCCCGAATGCCCCGCATTTCTTTCTCGGTCTTCCTTAACAGGTCTTGCCCATTAAACAATATTTCTCCCCCAACAATCTTTCCAGGGGGGGTAGGAATCAGCCGCATAATGGATGTGGCAGTAATACTCTTACCGCTGCCGGACTCCCCCACCACGGCCAGGGTTTCACCCCTGTTTAGGTGAAAACTTACGCCATCTACAGCAGGCACCACACCATCCTCCAGGAAAAAGTGGGTTTTCAAATCCTTTACCTGTAATAATGTCTCTGTTGTCATGTATACCCACCTCCTAGCGACGCAACCGCGGATCTAATGCGTCCCTGAGACCATCGCCCAGCAGGTTGAAGGCCATTACCGTTAAGGTAATTGCAATACCAGGGAAAAACACCAGATGCGGTGCATTAAACAGATAACCACGCCCACTGCCTAACATGGTTCCCCACTCGGCAAAGGGTGGCGCAACACCAAGACCTAGGAAACCCAAGGCAGAGGTTTCCAGAATCGCTGTGGAAATGCCCAGGGTAGCTCGTACAATAATGGGAGCCATGACATTGGGCAAGATATGCTTAAAGATAATCTGAAAATCGTTATTTCCAATAGCCCGGGCGGCCTGCACATATTCGTTCTCTTTAACGGATAACACAGATCCTCGAACAATCCTGGCAAACTCCGGGATAGACACAATCCCAATGGCAATGATGGCATTTTCTACCCCTCGGCCCAACACAGCCATTAGGGCAATGGCCAACAAGATAGAGGGGAATGCTAGCATAATATCCATAAAACGCATAATGATGATGTCGATACGACCACCGTAATAGCCGGCTATCGATCCCACTACCATACCTACCGATAGGGCAATGCCTACGGCGATAAGGCCAACGCGCAGGGAGATTCTGGCTCCATAGATGATGCGGCTAAGAATATCCCGCCCCAATTCATCATTACCCAATAGGTGTTCACCACTGGGGCTAGACAAAGCCTTCGGCATATCACTAAAGTAGGGATCGTAGGGTGCCACCAAGGGAGCAAAGATGGCCACCAAGGACAGCGTAACCAAAAATACCAAGCTGACCATCGCTAATTTATTTTTTCGTAACCGACGCCAGAAATCGACTATCGGAGAGTAGGTCGGTTCCACAGCTTCCTGAACCGGCACAGATGCTTGAGCTTGCAGCATAAAGTTCATCCTCTCGGGAAAATCTTTGGGATCGTGCCATTGGCCTTTGGCCGTTAGCTTTTGGCTTTAATATTCTTTAATCATAAGACCAAGGGCCAGTGGCTAATGGCCAATAGGCATTAAGAATACTTAATTCTTGGATCAAGGAAGGCATAAAGCACGTCGACGATTAGGTTCACGACCACGAAAACCGTAGCTACCATGATGACACCGCCTTGCACCACTGGGAAATCACCCGCTAGGATAGCGTTTACCACAAAGCTGCCGATACCGGGCCAGGAGAATACGGTTTCTGTTAGCACTGCGCCGCCCAGCAAAGAACCCATTTGTAAACCAATAACGGTGATTACCGGGATCAAAGCATTGCGTAAGGCGTGCTTAAAGACCACGACGGATTCAACCAGACCTTTAGAACGAGCGGTACGAATATAATCCTGTCGAATAACCTCCAACATCGTGGAACGGGTCATCCGGGCAATGATGGCCATGGAGTAGGATGCCAGTGCCACCGCCGGTAAAATCAAGTGGCTAACCGCAGACTTAAAGGCTTCCCAATTGCCAGTCAGTAAACTATCAATCAGGTAGAAATGAGTGATGGTGGACGGTTCCATACCCACCGCGATACGACCTGACACTGGCAGCCAGCCAAGGGTAACAGAGAAGAGAATAATCAGCATAAGGCCTAGCCAGAAGATGGGCATGGAAACACCCAACAGGGCACCCACCATGCTTAAGTAGTCAAAAATGGAGTATTGCTTAACAGCAGAGATAACGCCTACTGTTACACCCACCACAGTGGCTATGAGCATAGCTGCAAAGGCTAATTCAATGGTGGCAGGAAAGCGTGTCAATAATTCATCGGTAACTGCTGAACGGGTCATTAAGGAAGTACCAAAATCACCCTGCAGTATTTGACTGAGAAATATACCAAATTGAACGTATAATGGTTTGTTAAAACCCAATGATTCTCGAAGGGCTTCCACCTGTTCTTTCGTGGCGTGCTGGCCTAGCATCATAGCCGCCGGGTCTGCAGTAAACAGATGCAGTACTAAAAAAACAAACAGGCTAACCCCAAAGAGCACCGGGATAAGCAATAATAGTCTCTTGACTATATATTTAAGCATAATAGTTCCCTCTCTTCTATTTCAGGGGGTAATGAAATACAAATTCTTCCTCTTGGTTGTAAACATGAAGACACGAATATGGCCCTGGGCCATATTCGTGTTGTTTTTAACAAGGTAGTTCAAAAACGTTACGATATCAATTACTTGATATCAACATTATGGAAGTAAATAACGCCTACGGGATGCAGGTCGAAGCCTTCTACATTCTTGCTAACCGCAGCCATATCTTTGCTGTGACCTAAGAATACCCAAGGAGCTTCAGCCTGAACGATCTTTTGCAGTTCGCTGTAAGCAGCGGTACGCTCTTCTTGTTTCTGAGCGATACGGGCTTTCACTAACAGTTCGTCCACTTTCTTGTTAGAGTACTTAGCAGCGTTGAGGGTGCTCTTAATTTCTTTGGTTTCCAACAAGGATAGGAAGTTATCCGGGTCACCGTTATCACCGATCCAGCCATAGAGCATAAAGTCACCGGCTTCAACGATTTCGGGTGTGTAAATTTCCTTATATTCTTTCCAAGGATAGGTCTTAATTTCTGCTTCAATACCTACTTTACGCAGGTCAGCCTGGATAGCAGCAGCCAATTTATCGCCACCCACTGGGTTGTAAGGTCGAACGTTGGAGTAGGTTAGCAGAGTTACTTTTAAACCATTGGCATAACCAGCTTCCGCTAGTAACTGCTTCGCTTTTTCGGGATTATACTCAGGAGCCTGCAAGCTCTTGTCGTGACCGGGCATAAAGGAAGGCAATACACTGTTAGGCAGTTCTGCCAGGCCCTGGTACAAGAAGTTGATCAGGTTCTCACGATTGATCGCATGGCTTACAGCCAAACGCAGTTTAGGATCGTTAAAGGGCTTCTTATTGCAGAAGAAACCTAAATAGTTGATGTTCATACCGGGGTTTTTAATAACGTTCAGTCCTGCATCTTCCAGCATCTTCACATCGTTAGGATCTAAGCCATTCATGGCTTGGATGGAACCGGTTCTTAACTCACTGGCACGTACGGAGTTTTCTTTAATAAACTTGTACACCAGTTTGTCAAGTTTAGGAGCACCGTCCCAGTATTCCTTGTTAGCTTCCAGGACAATTTGTTCACCTTTTTTCCATTGTACGAACTTGAAGGGACCTGTGCCTACAGGATTTTCAATAAATTTATCACCATATTTTTCAACAGCAGCGGGGCTTACAATGGGAGCCGCCAGTGCCATTGCCAAGTTAGCCAAGAAAGGAGCATAGGGTTCGCTTAAGATAAATTTAACGGTATAATCGTCAACCTTTTCAACCTTTTCTACGGGACCAAAGGTAAAGGAAGCATAGGGCATAGCGTCGGTACGCTGGGGCGGTAATTGTCGACTAACGCTAAAGACCACTGCATCTGCATTAAAAGGAGTACCATCATGGAATTTAACCCCTTGGCGGAGTTTAAAGGTCCACTCTTTACCGTCCGCTGAGGGACTCCACTCGGTAGCCAAAGCGGGTTCAATTTCAGTACTGCCTGTTTTGTAACGAACAAGTCCATCATAAATATTAACAATGGGATTGGCGGATTCACCGTCATCCACAAAGGCGGGGTCTAATCCCCGAGGATCAGCACCTTGACCAAAAACAAAAACCTTCGGTTTAGCAGTTTGGGCAGCCTTTTCTTTGTCGCCACCACCGCAGCCAACCAGTGCCAGTGCCAGTGCCAGCAAGGATACCAGCATTAGCAACAGAATACTTCTCTTGCGAAGCATCAAATTGACATCTCCTCTCCTTAAATCACTTCTCAATTACCCAGTGTACCTGCTCCTCTACCAAAAGTCTACTGGGTATGTTAACTAATATTTTTCTGCAAAAAACTCAAATTTCCTTTAAATACAGACGATTATTTTGTATACTTCTTGAATATTAATTGATAAATTATATAATAAATTGTATAATTATACAGTTGGCCTAAAATAAAATGCATGGTATCTTCCCGCTTGGGTACAATAAAGTTATCCTGATACGGGGAGGTGAAATAAATGGCCAACATTAAATGTAGTGTAACCGAGTGTGCATATAACGCCAACGTTATGTGTGATGCCCCCATGATTCAGGTGAATCACTGCGGGTCTGAAGAGTCTAACACCTCTGAAGAAACACAATGCGATACCTTCAAGCCAAAGCAATAAATTTTCCGAGGGCCGGTAAAAAAATAACCGGCTCTTTTCTATTTTTTGGCACCATTTTACAATCTCCTCAATACAATATAGCAAATCCTTAGAGGAGGTTTGATATTGTATGAGTGAACAGATGGAGACTATGGGTATGATGAACCCAAACCAACCCTCCGGTATGGTAGCTCCCACCTTTTTACAGCGTCTTTGCCAATTATTGCGTCAACGGGTAAATGTGTACCTTAACTGCCAAGGCTGCACTGCCCCGCTAACCGGTACCCTGCATGCGGTTGGTCAGGATTATTTGGAGCTTCATAACGGTACTGACGCCAATAGTCAGGTAACCATTGTTCCCCTCTGGAATGTCTGTGCAGTTAACGTTGCCGGTACCATGGATCAGATTTGCCCGCCCCCTACCCCTTTTCCCGGAAACGTTAGCCCCGGTATGGGTGAAATGCCCGGTTGCCCCAAACCCGGCTGCCCCAAGCAGGGCGGCAATCCGATGGGTGGTTACATGCCTGGCAATCCCTATTTTGGCATGGACGTTAAAAAAGACGACGAATAATGTCTCTCAAGCCATAAAAATAAGCCGTCTCCCAAGGACGGCTTATTTTTGTGTTGTTGGTTTTTCTAATGATCGTAGGGTGATAATTTTGGCTTCGGAGCTAATCTGGGGAAGTTGTGTTTCACCGTATTCAAAGGTACTGTCAAAACTCAGAGTTTGCCCCGGTTCCAACCGTTTTCCCTGGGCAAGTGTCAGAAGTCTACTATCAAACACCCCGGTATCACCATTCAGAATAACCTGGGCCTCAATAGCGGTTACGGGATACTCGGAGGTGTTCTTAACAAGTCCGGTTACCCTTAACCAACTACTTTCCTGATGACTGACCAAAGAATCAATCTTCACCTTGCTGATAACAGTTTCTACCTTGACAGGTTGCTGTGTTTCAGCCTTCTTGACAAGATTACAACCCTGCAAGCATAACATGATGATTAGTAAAAAAAGCCATAGAACTATTTTGGTATTTCTCACCAAAATCCCCCCTGGCATTATCATATCATAGCAAATGCGCACGGGGGGAATTTTTTATAGGGTATGTGCTGGCTTATTTAAAATTCCTCGGACTGTAGTAGGGGGTTAAACCGCTGAAAGCCCCATGTTGATGCATCATACCATTAAGGTGACGCTGGTTGGTGAGATACAATGCCTTCTCAGAATATTTTCGACGCAAATTCATGCTCTGTCACCTCCCGTACCCCGTTACCTTAGCGTAACCAAGATATGTGGGTACAATGTAGGTACAGTTACATTTTTTCAAATTCATCCGGCCCTACACCACAAACCGGACAGACATCCGGCGGTTGTTGACCTTCGTGGATATACCCACATACCTTGCAGCGCCACCGGATCTTCCCCTCGGCAACCGGAGTTGCTGCAGGTTTGTTTTTAATCTGATGGTATAGTGAGTAGGTCATGGGTTCACCGGCACCCTTGGCCTGGGCACAGGTGGCTTCACCGATGAACAGTGTATGGGTTCCCATATCCAGGCTGCCCACCACCCGACACTCCAAGGCAGCAAGGCAATCTTGCAAAAGGGGTGCTCCGGTGGTTCCTATTTGGTAATTAACACCGGAAAACTTATCCACCTCTTTACCCGAGCGGAAACCAAAGTTTTTTACCAACTCCAAACCATTGGTATCCAATATGCTTACGGAAAATACCTGACTATCTTTAATATACTCATGGGTCAGGTTGTTTTTGTTAATACCAATGGCAATTTTCACTGGGTCTGAGGTTATTTGAAATACACTGTTGGCACACTGACCATTAATTTTATCACCCTTGCGGGACGAAACAATATATAAGCCATAGCTAATATGACGGAGTGCCTTCTTAATGGCTTCCTGGCACTCTGTATTCCCTGCTTTTTCTTGTACTTCTTCCACTTTTTCAAAGTGTGTTTTATCCACCCCACATAACGGGCAAATTTCTGGTGGTTCTGCTCCTTCATGGATGTAACCGCAAACAGTGCAACGCCACTTGATCATTAGAGTCCCTCCTCAAGGCTAATTCCATTTATAAAATATTACCATATTTTTCAGTTTAGTATGTGTCGGATAAATGAAAAATAGCTTACAATTTTAATGATAGGCTGCCCTCTTCTTTCTCCATCTAAGCAGGAACATAATTGGCAGGGCAACGATTAAAATTAAAATCAAGGTAGAGACTGTATTGGCAACAGGATCTGCCGACCAATAATCACCCACGCCAGGTGTGTAGATCCCATCCTGTGCTACTTGGGAATCATTCTGGCTGCTTTGATTTTCTCCGCTTTGGGCCGCAGCAGGTTGGCTGTGACCAAAGCTGCTCATAAGAAACATCCACATCCAAAAATTACCCGAGAAGGGTGAAAAGGATGGCCTGAAACCAGCCAGGTTAGAGCGTGCAGCGTTTGTTCCAATACCTGCTGAGCTGTTCTGAGACACTTTGCTGGCAGGCAAATTAGTATAAGGAATTTTATCCCCTGTTTCAGACGGGGTTGTACCTTTGGGATCGGCTTTATCAGTGGTTTTACCAGCATTAGACGGTGCCGTGGTAGGTTTTGTAGTGGTCGTTTTGGGTTTGGCAAAACCCCCGGATTTAAAGCCACCACCAGCCTTTTTAGCCAAGGCCGGACTAGTTACCAAAAACACCAGACAAAGAACCACTATCATTGAAATTAATTTTTTCACGTCATCACCTCAGGTTTATCATACCACGTCTTTTAACGATTGCCAAAGACATGGTATAATTAATTTCACATTAATGGAAAATAGTACCATGCCATAAAATAGAGGAAATGGGGAACTAAAATGGACACGTTAAAAGAAGTAACTATCTATACGGACGGAGCCTGTTCCGGAAATCCAGGGCCTGGTGGCTATGGTGTGGTAATGATTTACAAAGACCAGCGTAAGGAGCTTGCAGCGGGTTTTCAAAACACTACCAACAACCGTATGGAATTGTTGGGTGCCATTGCAGGGCTTGAACATCTAAAGGAAAGCTGTAGCGTTACTCTTTACACAGACTCCCAATATTTAGTCAATGCCGTAGAAAAGGGCTGGGCTAAAAAATGGCGGGCCAATGGTTGGATGCGCAACAAAAAAGAACCTGCCCTAAACTCTGATCTTTGGGAAAGGATTCTACAGTTACTTGACCATCAC
>CAMKDG010000078.1 GCA_946411205.1 uncultured Desulfotomaculum sp. | reverse complement strand
AGGTATGGCTGGATTTAAAGACAGCGACTTTGATGTCGCCCCCTTTGATGGCAGAGAGCTGAAGATTACATTTAAAGTTACAGGTAAAAAAGGTGATGCTGTAAGCACAACACAGGGTATCATTGAGATTACCCCTAAGGCTAACATTGAGACCGATACTAAAACTGGCGACATCGAAGTTGCTCTGAGCGGTGACAACGTTAACTCTGCCACCTTAGTAATTGGTAAATGTGCTGATTATGGCGTAACTATCAAAGCTAAAGAAACTCCCGAATTGTTTGCTGGTCGTTATGAAGAAGAGCTTGGCACCATCGTTGTTGAAGAAACCATCAACAACTCCATGCCTGCTGGTCGTAAGCTGACCGTTGAATTACCCGAAAATGCTAAGTTCCAAGAGATGCCCACTATTACCGTATTGTCTGGTACTAACGTATTCACCAATACTACAGCAAGCAGTGTAAGCAACGATACTCGCAAAGCTGAGTTCAGTGTTGATGGAAAACGTGCTAACGGCAAAGTGAAGTTTGAACTTAAAATGAAGAAAGTTAACCTGGCCTCCGATGCAGCTGGCGATCTGGAAGTTAAGTTCTCCGGTTCTGCTCTGGGTCAAGAGCAAAAAGTTGTAGCTGCTACGGTTATTGCTCCGATTACTGTAACCACCGTAGCTAAAGATGTTAAACTCGGCATGGCTGAACAAGCTGTTGGCGATATCGTTATCAAAGAAGTTAAAGCTGGTGCGATCAAAGACAAGAAGTTTGACGGCTATGAAGGTGAAGTACCAACAAATGCAAATGGAGTAACAGGCTGGACAGAGTCTGGTCATCAAATTTCTCAAGGTTCCATTACTCTGGAACTGCCTGAATTCGATGGTGTTAAATTCAGCAAGGCACCTAAAGTAGAAGTAACCGAAGGTAACTTGGAAATTGATACCGTTGTCAAGAAAGATAAGCTGATAACTATCAACGTTAAGAGTGATAGTTCCCAGGCGAGCACCATTAAGGTATCCGACCTGTACATGACTGCAGACCGTACTGTGCCTGTTGGTAAAGTTAAAGTAGATGTTGGCGGTACTGCTGTAGATCAAACTAACCAAGGCAAGAATGCTTCCAAGAGCACCAAAGGTTTCGATGGTGGCACTATTGTCACTGCGTACCCCGCTACCTTAGTTAACGCTGCTCCTGCAGCTGGTTCCTCCACTTTCAACATTGGCTCCACCATTTACACCGTAGATGGCGCTGCTAAAGTTATGGATGCTGCTCCTTACATCAAGAACGGCCGTACCTACGTACCCGTACGTTACATGGCTCTGGCTCTGGGTGTAACCGAAGACAACATCAGCTTTGAAAACGGCGTTGTAACCCTGAATAAGGGCGACATCACCCTGAAAATGACCGTTGGTGACATGAACCTGGACAACAACGGCACTATCTCCACCATGGATGCAGCTCCCGAAATCAACAACGGCCGCACCATGTTGCCTGCTCGTTTTGTAGCTGAAGGCTTTGGTGCACAAGTTGGTTACTCCAACGGTATGGTTGTACTTTCCTACTAAAACTTAGTTAGTTAACTCAACTAAGAAAAAGCCCAGACCCTCGGGTCTGGGCTTTTTAACTAAAAGTTTACACCGGAGTTGATGGAATGAAAAAACTAGTTTGTCTGCTACTCACGGTCACATTGTTACTAACCATTTCTGCCACTGCCTTTGCAGCAGAAACAACAACTGCATTAACCCTTAACAGTGCCTTAAAGAGGGCATTTAACACCAGTATTACCTTAAAAAATTCCCAAACAGAAATTGAAAAAACAGATCAAATCTATAAAGATGCCAGCTCTACCCTACAATATACACCAATCGATATAAGTTTCAATCCCAACGATGGCGGCCCCTTCTCATATTATTACAGCGCAGAATTCAATAAACGCAAAGCCGAAAAGGAATATGACAACAGCCGTAGACAACTGATTATCGATGTTAAAACAGCCTACTACGACATCCAAAAGTACGAAAAGAAAATAAAAGCAGCCGAGGTTGCTAGAGAACGTTCTCAGATAAAACTACTCCAAGCAAAAGCTAAATATGAAGTAGGCTTAATTACCAAGGCAGACCTAATTACTGCCGAGGCCCAGGTAGCCACCGATGTAGCTGACCTGGTAGATTGCCAATCTAAGCTAGATAATTCCTATAGCGATCTCAATAAATTACTGGGCAATCCCATCAAAGACCGATACAAACTAGCCGATTTGCCCCAAGTAACCAAACAAGATATTGATGTTGATTCCATGGTCAATCTCGCCGCAGGTGTCTCCTATGAAATCTGGACAGCAGAGGCAGCTGCCAAGCTAGCCAACCACACCAAGCTGTTTGCAAAACTTTACGATGTAGGGGACTACAGTGCAGCCCAAGAAGACAACAAAGCTGCAGATGCCCGAGAGAGCATTCGAAAATCAACCAGAGCACTCTGTTTTAGTATCAATAGCTTATATGAAAAAAATAACCAGCTAACCGAGCAAATTCGCCAAGGCCAAGAAAACCTTAAAGTTGCCAAGGCCCAATTCGCCGCTGGTGTTATCACTAAAGACAATGTACTAAATGCCGACTACGCCCTTAAACAAGTCGAAGCCGGCCAATTAGAAGTAGCTAGTGCCTATGAAGTGGCCCTAGATACCCTCTACCGCCTCACCGGCAAACTTTCTACCGAACCACCCAAATAAGCCAAAACAAAAAGCCTTCCATTTGAGGGCTTTTTGTTTTGGCTTATATTTTACGAAAAGCGAGAGGCTCTAAGTTGTGTATAATTTCCCATCTCCGGCAGGTGAGACCCGTTAGTTAGGTATTCTCTTTTTCTTTCATCATGTTTTTCTACAAACAACATCATCTTCTTCCTAAAATCAAAAGGAATCCTCAAGGCTATTGTAGAATCTAGCCTATATATTGAGAACAAAGGAGTAAAACTACATGGCCGTAGCTACCACCAAAACCAAAAACATCCCCCACCTTAACGTTAGCTCTACTTATGATCTAGTGGCATTTTGGTCATTAGCTCTTTTACTATTTGCCGCACCTTTCTTTAGAGGACTATTCTTCCCGGAAAACCAAAGAGCTGCCTTAATACTTGCAGCTATTGTATTTTGCGTAGTCTGCTTTAGCCAATACCAGCGAAGGGACTTGAAGCTATTTTCTTCTCCCTTTGACTATCTACTAGCAGCCCTACCCCTAGTGTATACGTTATCAGCCTTCACCGCCGCCAATCATTCCCTTGGTGTTGATAAATTTACAGAAAATCTATTGTACTTCTTTGTCTTTTGGTCCGCGATGCGCTTAGTACGGGCTGAATCTGCTGTGCAAAGGATACTGCTAACCATCTACCTAACAGCCATAGGTGTTTCCCTGGCGGGCTTGCTTACGGCATCTGGCTTTCTAAACATTGACGCTGGCTTTTTGCCAAATGATGGTGGCATCATTGCCTCTACCTTTCAATATAAAAATGCCCTAGCATCCTTTTTAACTGCGTCTATCTTCATTGGCAGTTATCTTTGGCAAAGTCAAACCCAAAAAGCAAGCAAAATCGCCTTCATCACAGGAAACTTTGTTTTAATGACAGTGCTCTTCTCCAGTCAATCCCACGGCGGCTATATTGTCTTTTCTGTTTTTAGTATCTTGTTGTGGCTCTTAAACCCTGCCTCGAAAAGACTAGCGTTAATTGCCGCTACCATGGCTTTAGCCATAAGTAGCTTGGTTGAAAGCAAATTATTTCTTGCCGCTATTGCCGATAAAAATATCGCCCTGGCTTGGCTCTTCATGGCTGCAGGAATGGCCTTGATGGCGGCAGCTCAGTATGCTGTTTTGAGATTCTACCAGAATAAGCTGCCCAGAGAAATTTCCCTGCGTCAGCTAATAATGGCCATTACCATCGTCACTATACTAGGCATAGTAGCCATGGCAGCTACGGGCATATTTCAGCTACTAATGAACAAACTCCACACCTTTGGTGCTCTGGAGCGTTTCACTATGTACAAGGACAGCCTCAAAATGATTAAAGCGAAACCGCTGCTTGGCTGGGGCGGCGGTGGCTGGGCCGAAGCCTACGGCATTTACCAAAGCTATGCTTATACTTCCCGCCAGACCCATAGCTACTTTTTACAACTGGCTATAGAAACAGGCATCATCGGGTTGCTGGCAGGCCTGTCCATCTGGTTTATGTATTTAATAACTATCGTCAAGCTATATAAGAAAATGCAGGGCAGCCAGAGCCAGCCTTTACTAGCTGTACTAATAGCCTCTGTGTTAGCGATTATTTCCCATGCGGTGATTGACTTTAATTTGTCATTAGCTGCCCTAACCATGGTCATGTACACACTTATGGCATGCACCATTGCCTTGACACAAAGTACCGATCCCCTAGCTCAGCCACAGAAAGCCGGTGGCGGTAAGATAAAGCCATCATACCAACTGGCTGCGGCGGGCATTTTAGCTGTCTGTGTAATAATTATTTCCATCATGTTAATTTCTGCTAAACAATCCTCTGTCGCGGCCTATCAAGCCGTTGGAATGGGGGAGGGCAATCGAGCTTTAAGCAATCTTGAAAGCTCCTTAAGCCTAAATCCGTTGACAGCAGAAAACTATAGCCTGGCCGCCCAGCTATATCAACAAACCGGCGGTAACAGGGAAAAGGCCAACCAGTATGCGCACAGAGCCACAGAACTAGCCCCCTATAATCCGGACCGACAGGTGGAATTAGCCCTGGTCTATTTGAAAAACCAGCAAAACAAGGAGGCAGTAGCGGCAGTTCAAAAAGCAGTATCCTTAGCACCATTAAAAGTACAATATTATGAGGCGCTGGCTGATATAACCACTAGAGCTGCCCTGAATGAATTAAAAAGCGGACAAAAGGCTACTGCACTAAGCTTTGCTGAGCAAGCCCTAACCATACCTGAGACAATGGATAAAATACTAACCGCAACCCCGTCGGACAAGAAAGAACTATGGCTGGCCATGGCTACACCACTGGTTGTTTCGGACAAGATTAAACTAAGCATGGGGATTGCAAACATAGTAAAAGGGAATATGAATGAAGCTGAACGACTAATTAACGAAGCAGTCAACAACCCAGCAGTCAAGACTAACGCCAGTTTATGGCAAGCTCTCCTGGCACAAAAGCAAGGTAACACCCAAAAAGCAGAAGAAATCCTAAACTTTGCTCAACAGGATAATCTCAACATAAAGAAACAATTTGAAGAGCTAGCTAAGTTAGAGATCTTTGTTAATTAGGAACTACTATTTACAAGAACCTAAACTTGGCGAGAGTTCTCTAATCACTGACCTAAAAATCCCCCGCAATCCTAAAAACGGGGGATTTTTACATTACCCTTTATAATATTTGGAATCACTGGGGAAACAAATACATTTTATCAAATATTACCTGACAAAAATCCTGATTATAAAAGGAATCCTGACAATCATTGTAGAAAACTTAAGTAAACGATAAGGAAAATAACAAAGGAAATCCAGTTGTTTAATTGCTAGAGGGGGATCCAGCATGTCCCGTGGACCAGCAGTGAAGCACTCAGACTCAGTACCACTACAATGCCAATCTACCATATCAAACACACTGTCTGTCACTAGAAGTATACTGGCTATACCATCCCTTATTGTCTTAGATGGGCTAGCTATCGCTATCAGCTTACTTATGGCATACATAACTAGAATCTATGCTTTACCAAAATTATTGCCCAGTCACTTTAAACCTGAATTATTAACTGATACCATACAAAACATATGGTGGTTGCCATTGGTATTAGTAGCTTGTATGGCCTACGAGGATCTATACCAAAAAAGACTACCCTTTTGGAGAGAGGTAGAAAAAACACTTAAGGCCTGTACCTTAGCATTGATATTCTCTATTTCCTTACTTTACCTAGCTAAAATAAGTGGGGAAATATCGCGTACCTTAATCATGATTACCTGGCTGCTGACAATAATATTGATTCCTTTACTCAGATACTATGGCAAATTACTGCTAATAAAACTAAACATTTGGAATAAATCGGTATTTATCCTTGGCGCAGGAAAAACTGGTGAACTTATTTTAAAGGCTTTTACACGTGAACGCATAATGGGATATGAAATTGTTGGTTTTTTGGATGATAATGAGAAGCTAAGTGAAATCAAGCATCCTTTGAGTGACTGTGTAATACCGATTCTAGGGACCTTTGAAGAAGCAGAGAGAATTATCTCCAGTTATAAAGTAAGTGAAGTTATTGTAGCGGCTCCCGGTATGCCAGCTAAACAACTGGTTGAACTTACAAACAGGCTTCAGCCAATGGTAAGTAATATTATGTTAGTACCAGATCTATTTGGTCTGTCTATGAATGGGATTGAAGTGGAGTATTTCTTTGATGAACAAACTCTACTCCTTAATATTAAAAATCAGTTAAAATCTTCGAGTAATCGGTTTATTAAACGCTCCTTTGATATTGTAATTGGTTCTTTTGCACTGATGCTTTGTATTCCAATATTAATATTACTAGCTTTTGCAATTAAAATTAACTCAAGTGGACCGGCGTTATTTACTCAAGAAAGACTTGGTCAACAGGGTGAGATCTTCACTTGCTATAAATTTCGTACCATGTATACAGGTGGGGATAAAATCCTTAAAAGTTTCTTGCGGTCAAATGATAAGGCTAAAAAAGAGTGGGAAACATTTAACAAATTAAAGGAATATGATCCTCGCCTAACCAAAGTGGGCATGTGGTTAAGGAGATTTAGTTTAGATGAATTACCACAGTTAACAAATGTAATTCTGGGAGACATGAGTTTAGTAGGTCCTCGTCCTTATTTACCCCGAGAGAGAAAACGGATGTTAAACTGGGCCCATGATATACATATAGCTAAGCCGGGAATTACCGGCCTTTGGCAGGTTAGTGGGCGTAATGAGGTGGAGTTTGAAGGACGCTTAAAATTAGATACCTGGTATGTTAGAAATTGGTCACTTTGGTTGGATATAATACTGTTGTTGAAAACCCTAAGGGTTGTATTGAAACGAGAGGGAGCCTATTAAAAAAGATGTAAGATCCACACCTCTACTGTAAGAATTTAATAAAGAAATTTGTATGAAGACATTTTATGGGAGGGTTTCAATCGTGACAAAGGCAGCATTAATAACTGGAATAACGGGGCAAGACGGAGCCTACCTGGCCAAATATCTATTAGAGAAAGGCTACCGAGTTTATGGGCTAATGCCTCGCCGTAGTTCCAGCATGCTCTGGAGATTACAATACTTAAATATAGAAAATGATGTTGAGATAATAGAAGGTGATATTACCGACCTAGCTTCCCTCATTAGGGCCATTAAAAAATCAAATCCCAATGAGGTATATAATTTAGCGGCTCAAAGTTTTGTTGCAACATCATGGGAGCAGCCAATTCTTACTGCCCAAGTTACAGGCCTGGGAGTGGTTAACCTATTAGAGGCCATTCGGCTCACCGACTCTTCTATTCATTTCTATCAGGCCTCAACCAGCGAAATGTTTGGCCTAATTCAAGAAGCTAAGCAGTCTGAAAAAACACCCTTTTACCCCCGAAGTCCTTATGCTGCGGCTAAACTTTATGGACACTGGATAACTGTTAACTATAGAGAAAGCTTTAAAATGTACACCTGCAGCGGTATTTTATTTAACCACGAATCACCCATCCGTGGCATAGAGTTTGTTACCCGGAAGGTTACCGATGCCGTAGCTCGGATTAAGCTTGGCTTGCAAAAGGAGCTTCGGTTGGGGAATATCGATGCTAAAAGAGACTGGGGTTTTGCAGGTGACTATGTAGAAGCTATGTGGTTAATGCTCCAGCAAGAGACCCCGGACGACTATGTTATAGCAACCGGCAGGACTACCACGGTAAGGGATATGTGTGATATTGCTTTTAAGCATGTAGGGTTGTTTTACGAGGACCATGTAGTCATTGATCCCAAGTTCTATCGCCCTGCCGAGGTGGATATATTGCTAGGGAATCCTAATAAAGCTAAAGAGAAATTGGGCTGGGAAGCAAAAACCAGTCTCGAAGAGCTTATCTGCATGATGGTAGATGCCGACATGGATAGGGTTCAGAAAGAAATGAAAGTACTTAATCTGGGGTAGGGATAAAAAATGAGAATACTGGTTACAGGTGCCAGCGGTTTTGTAGGCGGGCATTTAATTAATCACCTAAAGCAAAATCACAAGGTATTTGCGACTGGTAGGTCCCCCGAGTCCCGAGCGGGATTGGATGTTCCTTACTTTGATATGGATATTACAGACCCAGACAGTATAAAAAGGGTGTTAAAGGAAAGTACCCCAGATGCAGTTTTTCACCTAGCAGCCCAAAGCATGGTTGGCTTAGCTTGGGACGAACCTGCAAACACCTTCAATATTAATACCATAGGTACCGTAAATTTAATTAATTCACTAAAGGGAATCTCCCCCTTTTCTCGGATAATTACCGTTGGCTCCAGTGAAGAGTATGGTTTATCAGGAAAGACAGGGAAGCATTTAACCGAAGAACATCCTTGCTTACCCCAAAATCCCTATGCTACCAGCAAACTGGCCATGGGACAGATGGCACTACAATTAGCTAAGAAATATGAGCTGGAAATAATTCACATACGCCCCTTTAACCACTTTGGTCCAGGTCAGCAAATTGGTTACGTGGTTAGCGATTTTGCTTCACAAGTGGCAGAGATTGAGCAAAACCTAAGACCTCCAGTGCTAAGGGTTGGTGACTTAACAGCTCGGAGAGACTTTACCGATGTGAGAGATGTGGTAGAGGCTTATGCGCTATTGCTTGAAAAAAGTCCGGCATCAGGGGTTTACAACGTTTGCTCTGGAATTGCCCGTTCCGCTAGAGAGATCTTAGAGCTATTGCTGAGTTATGCTACTGTACCGATAACTGTGGAGCAAGATCAACAAAAACTGCGCCCTTCTGAGGTGCCACTATTTGTGGGTTCTAATGCTAAACTAAATCAAGCCACTGGTTGGGAACCGAGGCGACAGTTTGCAGACAGCATCCTAGACACTTTAAACTGGTGGCGTCATAAAGTTAAAGTATAGATTAGATTGTTGATTTTAAAGAACTAAACGAGGTGATTATATTGAAGCTGGTTGTTCTAGCCGGAGGTGGAGGAACCAGGTTATTCCCGATATCCCGAAACAGTTTTCCAAAGCAATTCCTGAAACTTGCCACCGAAAAATCATTACTTATTGAGACCATAAAGAGGTTTGAAAAAGAAATTGCACCGGAAGACATCATTATTGTTACCAATAAAGAGTACAAGCACCACGTACTTACCGAACTCAAAGCCTGGGGCCTTGAAAGAGCCCATGTAATTCTAGAGCCTATTGCACGCAATACAGCACCGGCTATTGCTTTAGCTGTGCAGTATTGCAGAGAGGTATTAAAAGCGGATGATACGGAGTGTGTTTTAGTTACCCCTGCTGACCACGTGATAAAACCAGTAGAAGCAGTGCTTGCCGCAGCGGCTAAAGCGGAAGCTCTTTCTTCCGGGGGGTACTTTATTACCTTTGGTATTGTACCGGATAAACCTGAAACAGGCTATGGTTACATCAAGGCTAGTAAGGATACTATTTCTACGACAGCCTTTACGGTTGAAAGGTTTGTGGAAAAACCCAATAGAGAAAAAGCAGAAGAATATCTCGCCTCTGGGGAATATTACTGGAATTCTGGCATGTTTGCCTTTAGTGTCGGAGCTTTTATGAAGGAACTAGAAGCTCACTGCCCAGATATTTGTCAACTGGTTCAAGAGGGGCATCATAATGCAATAGAATGCTTTGAACAAATGCCAAATATCTCGATTGATTATGCTCTGGCTGAGAGATCCCAAAGGGTGGCGGTTATTCCTTTAGAACTAAAGTGGAGTGATGTTGGATCCTGGGATGCACTCTATGATATTCTGGAAAAGGATGACGAGGGCAATGCCCTAAAGGGTGATTGTGTTGCCATTGATTGCAACAACTCGCTACTTGTTGGCAGTGATAGACTTGTGGCTGCCGTTGGCCTTGAAAATACGATAGTAGTTGAAACCAACGATGTAATTGTTGTAGCTAAAAAAGGTGAATCTCAAAAAATAAAAGACTTAGTTGAACAATTAAAAACCCAAAAACGGAAAGAAGTGAATGAGCATACCACCACCTATCGTCCATGGGGTTCTTACACCATCTTAACCGAGAGTATCGGTTACAAAGTAAAAAGGATAATGGTTCTGCCAGGGGAAAGGTTAAGTTTACAAATGCACTATCACCGGAGTGAACACTGGGTGGTTATTGCAGGTACAGCCAAGGTGACCATTGGAGAACAAGAAATAATGGTTCATGAGAGCGAAAGTGTATTTGTTCCGAAATCCACCAAACACCGCATGGAGAATCCGGGTAAAATACCCTTGGAAATTATTGAGGTACAAACCGGAGCTTACCTAGAGGAAGATGATATAGTAAGATTTAATGATATCTATGGCCGTATAGATGAAAAGTAGAGGTATGACTGGATAAAAGTAGGGGCTCTGCTCCGACCGTACGACATAAACCAACAGTAGGAGAAGCAGGATGAAAGTTGCACTGGTGCACGACTGGTTGACAAATTTTGGAGGGGCAGAACGGTTAATTGAGATTTTCCATCGAATATTTCCCGAAGCACCAATTTATACCCTTCTCTATGACCAGACACGCTTACCCGAAAGTTTTAAAGCCATGGACATAAGAACCTCTTTTCTACAAAAGATGCACTTTTCCAGAAAAAAGCACCAGTGGCTATTGCAATTTATGCCCATAGCAATAGAACAATTTGACCTATCAGAGTATGATTTAGTGCTGAGTTCTTCTACCGCCTGCGCCAAAGGGGTTATTACAAGGGCAGGTACCTGCCATATTTCCTATTGCAATACACCCATGCGCTACGCTTGGGACTTCTATCATGAATATACTGAAAAAAAGGGTTTTTTACTTCGCTTCTATATTGCCTGGCAGATGAATCGCATTAGGCAATGGGATCGACTGAGTGCAGACCGGGTAGATTACTTTATTGCCAATTCTCAAAATGTTGCCCGAAGAATTCAGAAACATTACCGGAGAGATTCTCATGTTATTTACCCACCGGTGGATACAAAGTTTTACCACCCAGCGGGCGAGGCTTTAAATGTAGGAAACTATTTTTTATGCGCTGGCAGACTTGTCGGTTACAAAAGAATAGACCTAGCAGTGCAAGTCTTCTCGCAGCTCAAACTGCCCCTATGGGTGGCCGGTGATGGAGCAGAATACAAAAGCCTGAAAAAGTTAGCAGGTTCTACGATAAAATTCTTAGGAAAAGTGCCAGATGACGAACTGCGCACCCTCTACCGGCAGTGTCGAGCCTTTGTTTTTCCGGGAGAAGAAGATTTCGGCATTATGCCCCTGGAAGCCCAAGCCTGCGGCCGCCCGGTTATTGCCTTTGGCAAAGGGGGTGCCCTAGAGACGGTGGTTGAGGGAAAAACGGGCACATTTTTTAAGGAACAGTCTACAGATTCTTTAGTACAAGCAGTGGAAAGGTTCCTGCAATCAGAAACTAATTTTAGCCCGGAAATCATCACAGCCCATACAAAAAAATTTGCAGTGGAAGAATTTGAAGACCAAATCCTTGAATTTGTAACCCAAAAATATATGTATTTCAAAGGCGATGACCTTGCACTAAGGCCGTAGGGGCAAGCTTTGCTCGTCCACAAGCCCTAAAACAACACCCTATGCCGCTATCCCAATTGAAAGGGGCCAACTACACATGCCAATGGAATCTTCCCGCCAAGCCTTTAAAGCCTACGACATTAGAGGCCGCGTTCCGGACCAACTAAACCCAGAAATAGCCTACCGCATTGGCCGTGCCTATGCCCAATTATTGAAAGCATCTCAAGTGGCAGTTGGCAGAGATGTGCGCCAGTCTAGTATCCCCTTGGCAGAGGCTCTGGCTAAGGGCTTAATGGACGAAGGCTGCCATGTAATGGATATTGGCCTGTGCGGTACCGAACAAATTTATTTTGCGACGGAGCACTACGGCTTAGACGGTGGCATTATGGTAACCGCCAGTCACAACCCCATGGATTATAACGGTATGAAACTGGTTCGCCAAGGAGCAAAACCGATCAGCGGGGACAGTGGTCTGCGCGAGCTAGAAGAAAAAGCAATCACCGGTGACTTTGCCGAAAACAACCTGGGTAAACCAGGGCAATATAAACAACACGAATCATTGCCAGGCTATATTACAAAATTGTTATCCTTTGTGGATCTATCCGGTCTTAAAAAACTAAAGGTGGTAGTCAACCCGGGGAATGGTTGTGCCGGGCCAATCCTGGATGCCCTGGCACCTCACTTGCCCTTTGAGTTTATTAAAGTAAATTATATCCCCGATGGCAGTTTTCCGAACGGTATTCCCAACCCCCTGCTCCCCGAAAACAGGGAATCCACTGCCAAAGCAGTGAGAGAAACTGGGGCAGATGTGGGTATTGCCTGGGATGGCGATTTTGACCGCTGTTTTCTTTTTGACGAGCAGGGTAATTTTATCGAAGGTTACTATATAGTGGGTTTCTTAGCCCAAGCCTTTTTAAGACGTTTTCCCGGAGCCAAAATCATCCACGACCCTAGGCTTACCTGGAATACCATAGAGATGGTGCGGCAAGCAGGCGGCATCCCTGTGCAGAGTAAGACTGGACATGCCTTTATTAAGGAACGCATGCGTCTTGAGGATGCAGTTTACGGTGGCGAAATGTCAGCCCATCACTATTTCAGGGATTTTGCCTATTGCGATAGTGGCATGATTCCCTGGCTACTCATTCTGGAGGCTATGTGCCGGGATGGTAAGAAACTCTCAGAATTAATTAATGAACGAATTGATAAATTCCCTTGCAGCGGAGAAATTAACCGCCGGGTGCAGAATCCAGCTGCCATTATGAAGCTGGTAGAACAACAATTTTCCCTAGGTGGTAATATTGATCGAACGGATGGTTTAAGTGTGGAGCATGACCAGTGGCGTTTCAACTTACGCATGTCCAACACCGAACCACTGCTGCGACTTAATGTAGAGACCAGAGCAGACGAAAAATTACTAGAAAAGAAGACACAAGAATTATTGCGTGTTATTGATAGCATGCAAACTTAGTTAAAGAAGAGGGTATATTTAAGCAATGAGAGTAGTATTGGCTACGGAAGCAATTAAACAGCCACTTACGGGAATTGGCAGGTACACCTGGGAGCTAGCCACACGCTTATCAGGACATCCTTCAGTAGAATCCATAAGCTATTTGGCACATGGTCGCTGGAAAAGCTCAGGAGAAGTGTTAGCCTGTGGAACGTTAGAAGGCGAGGCTGAGAATGAGGAAAAGAAGAAGGCAAATGTCCTTTATCAGCAACTGAGACGGAGCAAAGCGGTTGGCAACTTGTATGAGGTACTTTATCCGTTATTGGTAAAGGCTCGTGTAAATCCTAAAGAAGCAGATCTTTTTCACGGACCCAATTATTTTGTGCCCAAATTAGATATTCCTACGGTGGTTACCATACACGATCTCTCTACTATAGTAAATCCCAAGTGGCACTTACCTGAAAGGGCAACCCGGATTAACAAATCTATTATCCGATCACTGAAAAATGCGAGCCAAATAATTACTGACTCCCAGGCAATTCGCCAAGAAGTATTAACTTACTTTGGCTTGCCCGAGGATCGAGTAACAGCTATACATTTAGGTGTGGATAGTGCTTTTAGACCCCGATCTTTTGATGGTCTGCAAGCTTCTTTAAGGCAACTTGGCCTAGATCCCGGCAGTTACACCCTTTGTGTAGCAACCATTGAGCCTCGAAAAAATATTATGAGTTTGATTTCTGCCTATCGTGAGCTACCGCCGCAGATTCGCTGCCAGTGGCCGCTTGTTCTGGCGGGTGAACGAGGTTGGAATAGTCAAGAAATTCATCAAGAAATTATGCGGGCTGCACAAGAGGGATGGCTAAAATACTTAGGCTATATTCCACAAAATTTATTGCCTCTTCTCTATGCCGGTTGCAGGCTTTTTGCTTACCCATCACTTTATGAAGGCTTTGGGTTACCCATAGCAGAAGCCCTGGCCAGTGGTGTTCCGGTATTGACTTCCAATAGATACTCTATGCCGGAAGTAGCAGGCGGAACTGCTTTACTCATTGAACCGGAAGATGATATAGCTCTAAGAGAAGGATTGTCTTTGGCATTGCAAGATGAAGGATGGCGCTCAAGAGCAGTGGAAGAAGGTCTCAGACATGCCTCGGAAATGACTTGGGATGCCTGTATTGAGAAAACGGTAGCAGTATATGATAAGGCAATAAGACAGTAATCCAGAAAGAGGGCATAGATACTTATCTACACACGGATATTCTCAAGTAATAATTTTTTTACTTTGTTATTTTATTTCGTTATTGTTGATGGTACGTAAAAACTTAGCTAAAGAAGAAGGTATATGTAAGTAATGAAAAGTATGTTCTTAGCTCTATGGCAATATCGACATTTTATTTTTTCCTCCATACGTGGTGAACTCAAATCCCGTTTCGCTCGTTCGCGGCTGGGTGCTCTATGGTTTGTTGTGCATCCATTAGCTCAGGCAACTATCTTTGCATTGGTGTTAGCAGAGGTACTGGGTGCCAAACTACCCAACATCACAAACAAGGCGGCCTATCCCATCTATCTAATGGCCGGCACAGCGGCCTGGGGACTATTTACTGAGATACTAAACCGCTGTATTAACATATTTATCGAGTACAGCGGCGTGCTAAAAAAAATCTCTTTTCCCCGCCTTTGTTTGCCTGTGATTGTTTGGGGCAGTGCACTGCTTAATCATGTTTTGCTATTAGCGGCTATTGCAGTTGTTTTCCTTTTTTTTGACCATTACCCAGGAATAGCCTGGCTTATTATCCCGTTGGGCATATTGCTAATCTCTTTATTTGCCTTTGGTTTAGGTGTGCTATTGGGTATATTAAATGTCTTTAGCAGAGATGTTGGGCAAGTAATGACTGTAATAACACAAATTTGGTTCTGGCTAACCCCCATCGTATATCCGTATGAGATTGTCCCAGCTAACCTACGTTGGTTAGCAGAACTCAATCCGATGGTGCCGCTAGTACGTATCTACCAAGATGCGCTACTTTACAACCGTTTGCCGGATTTCTCCTCATTATTGATACCGAGCGGTATTGCGATAGTTTTCTTTATGCTTTCTTTTATCCTATTTAGAAAGGCCAGTCCGGAATTGGTGGATGTTCTATGAGTAATACGATACTTAACTTACAAAACGTGGGTAAATGCTACACTACCTACCGCTCCAATCTAGCCAGGTTTTTGCACTGGTTTGGTGTACCAACCAAGCCGGAGAGTGAATACTGGGCAGTTAAAGAGCTCTCCTTTGAACTTAAGTCTGGTGAAGCGCTAGCCCTGATCGGACAAAATGGAGCCGGTAAAAGTACCCTACTAAAGCTGATTACTGGTACCGTGCGTCCCAATGCGGGAAATATTACAGTAAACGGGCGCATCAGTGCAATACTAGAGCTTGGTTTAGGTTTTAACCCCGAATTTACCGGGAGGCAAAATGTGCGTTTGTCAGCGGGTATGATGGGGCTTTCTACCAGTGAAATAGAGGATATTATGCTTGCTATAGAGGATTTTTCCGAACTGGGAGAATTTTTCGATCAGCCCCTGCGGGTTTACTCCAGCGGCATGCAGGCGCGGTTGGCCTTTTCCGTAGCCACGGCAGTCCGACCGGATGTGCTGATTGTAGATGAAGTGCTTTCGGTGGGAGACAGCTACTTTCAACACAAAAGCTTTGATAAAATACGCCAGTTTAAAGAAGAAGGAACTACAATTCTATTTGTTACCCACAGCATGGGCGATGTAAGAGCCTTGTGCGATAGAGTTATTTTACTGGACAAGGGTACGGTTATGAAAGACGGTCTCCCGGACGAAGTGGTGGATTATTACAATGCCATGATTGCAGAGAAGGAAAATAAAAAGCTTTCCATAGAGCAGAAGCGGAGAAAAGATGGATGGTTGTTAACCGAGTTTGGAACTCGGGAGGCAATCATTGAAAAGCTGGAACTTAAGGATGCAGAAACAGATAACCCCGTACAAATTGTTAATGTAGGACAAGAGGTCGCAATTGAGACAAGGATATGTATACAAAGAGACATAAAAAACCTCGTGTTAGGTCACAGAATTACTGATCGCACCGGACATGTCATTTGGGGCACAAACACCTGGCATACTAAACAAATTTTGAAGGATTTAAAAGAGGGGCAAGTTGTTTTAACACGCCTTACCTTTGGTTGCACACTTGGTCCGGGGTCATACTCAATTTGTTTTGGATTACATGAATCCGACACACATCTTGAGGCTTGTTATCACAAGGCTGATAATGCGATAGTGTTTGATGTCGTGAACTCGGATAAGACATTTTTCATCGGTAGCACGTGGCTTAAATCGAATTTTGAACTTAACTTATCTTAAGTTATACTCCACAAACAATTTTCTTACTACTTAGTGAATTGATCCCAATCCATGAAAGAGGATGAAGTGATTTATGCAATCTAATTTGAATCTGCAACCTAAAGATCAAAGCCATACTGACCAAAACATTTTGAAAAACAAACCACCCATTTTTATACACTCACTATTCCGTAGTGGGAGTACTTTTCTGTTTGATGTTTTTCGAAGAAGTTCAGAGGATTATTGGTGTTACCAGGAACCTATTCATGATTGGCGATTATTTATTAA
>CAMKDG010000077.1 GCA_946411205.1 uncultured Desulfotomaculum sp. | reverse complement strand
GTACCCAGCTATCTGGTGCGGGGGCGGCGGGTGGGGACTATTAAAACCTCCGCTTTGCCGGTGGGTGTGGTGGAGAACTTGCAGTTTGTCTCGGTAACCCGCATGTTAGAGGAGGGTGACCTCTTGGTGATGATTAGTGACGGAGTGTTTGATGCACACCGGGGTAGTGATGCCGATCAAGATGAGTGGATGAATAGTATGTTACAGAATCTAGGGAAAATGGGAGCCCAAGAAGCTGCCGATGTAATTTTAGAATTAGCTCAAAATGCTGCCGGTGGGCGAATACCCGATGATATGACGATCATAACGGCCCGGTTAGTAACAACTCAGCAATAGTCAGGGGATGCAGGGGTGTCGCAAACTACTTTTGCGGCACTTCCTTTTTGCTGTCAGCCATCGACTAGGGGGTAGAATACCAAAAGCTAAATTAACTTGCAGGATTTTACTATGCTATGTGGAAAATGATTTTCTAAGACAATTTAAAGGAGATACAGTTTTATGGGGGTGTTGGAGAAGGTTCGCAAAGAATTGGTCCGGTATCCAATGGTAGAGCCGGGGCAATTGGTGATTGTGGGGGTTTCAGGAGGACCTGACTCCATGGCGCTGTTACACATACTGCAGAGTTTGGCCCAGGAAATGAGGATATCCTTGCAGGTGGCTCACCTCAATCACATGTTCCGGGGTGAGGAGGCACAAGCGGATGCAGATCTTGTTCAAGAGTTTTGTTTTCGCTCTGGAATTCCCTGTTGTGTAGTTAATCGTGATGTTCCCGCTTATGCCAGGGAAAGACGACTTTCCGCTCAGGTAGCTGCCAGGGAAATACGCTACCAGTTTTTTTATGAGGTTTTACAGGAAACGGGTGGCCAGAAACTAGCCTTGGCGCATCATGCCAATGATCAGGCTGAGTCAGTTTTAATGAATTTATTACGAGGCTCTGGGCTGCGGGGGTTAGGAGGGATAGCTCCGGTTCGGGATGATTGTGTTATTCGACCATTACTCAACATCCATAGGGTAGAGATAGAAAGTTATTGTCAGGATATGGGAATCCCCTACAGGATCGACAGTTCCAACCTAAAGCTTATTTATCGGCGCAATAAACTGCGGCAGCAATTAATTCCTTTGCTCCAAAAGGAATACTCACCAGGCATTATCGATATTTTAGGACGGCTGGCGGAGCAAGCACGCAGTGAGGATGATCTATTGGAGCAGCTTACCCAGGAGACCTATGCAAAGGTACTGCAAACAGAAAAAACAAATGAAATTATGCTGGATCGCCAAATACTTTCTCAACAAGCTGTGGCCTTAGTGCGCCGGGTACTGCGCATGTCCTGGCAAAAAATGCAAGGCACACGGCAGGAGCTTACCTTTGGCCATATTGAAAATTTGGTACGTAATATGACAGGCGGCGGACCGGAGAGAGTCTGGGAACTGCCGAGAGGTATTCGGGTGAGGCTATCCCCGGGGGCCGTTACCTTTATGGCTGGGGATACCTTGCAGCGGCAACCTGAGCAAAGCCACCCCTTGTCCGTACCCGGGAGTGTGATAACAACAGCGGGTCAAAGACTGACGGCAGAAGTCCTGCCTAAAGAAGAACTGGTTCAAGACCCCAGAAAATTACCTTTGCAGGTAGCTGCCTTGGATTTTAGCAAAGTGCAGTTTCCCTTGGTGGTGAGATTTCGCCAAGAGGGGGATGCCATAACTCCCTTTGGGTTGGGCCGAGAGGTAAAACTTAAAAAATTACTGATTGATCGAAAGATACCCCGGCACCAAAGAGACAACATTCCCCTGGTGGTAGAACAGCAAACCGGGCGAATCCTATGGGTGGCGGGTGTCAGAATGGCAGATCAAGTAGGAATTACTTCGGAAACCAAAAAACTTATTCTACTTACACTGGAAAATGGGAATAGTAGTAATACACAAATTGATAACAAATAACGGTTGTGGTAAAATATTCATTATCTTGGGTTTTGCAGGGAGGAGTGACATACTTGAATAAGGTTCTCAAAAACCTTAGCATTTACTTGTTAATTGTACTGGTTATTATATTTCTAATCCAGTTTACCGGAGACAAAAAGACAACCATTATCCCACTGCGTTATGATGAATTTATTACGCAGTTGGAACAAAACAGAATTCAAAGTGTAGAAATGACCACTGATAAAGCGACGAATATCATCAAGGGTAAACAAAAGGACGGAAAAGAGTTCCAAACCAACGGTCCTATTATGGATGAAACGCTGATTCCCTTATTGAAGGAAAAGAATGTAAATTACCAACAGATACCCCCTCCGGAGCCATCTTGGTGGGCGGGCTTGTTGACGACCATGTTGCCCATATTGATTTTTGTCCTGTTGTTCTTCTTTATGATGCAACAGAGCCAGGGGGGCGGCAATCGTGTCATGTCCTTTGGTAAGAGCAAGGCTAAGCTACATACGGATGAAAAGAAAAAAGTAACCTTTGAAGATGTGGCCGGAGCCGATGAAGTGAAAGAAGAGCTTACAGAAATTGTAGATTTCCTCAAGAACCCCAAAAAATTTAATGAAATCGGTGCCAAAATTCCCAAAGGGGTACTCCTCTTTGGCTCACCGGGTACCGGTAAAACCTTGTTAGCGCGGGCTGTGGCCGGTGAAGCGGGCGTGCCGTTTTTCTCCATTTCGGGCTCCGATTTTGTGGAAATGTTTGTGGGGGTAGGTGCCTCTAGGGTTCGTGATTTATTTGAACAAGCCAAGAAAAATGCTCCCTGCATTGTCTTTATTGACGAGATTGATGCTGTAGGACGTCAGCGTGGTGCCGGTTTAGGTGGGGGACACGACGAACGTGAGCAAACCCTTAACCAATTGCTGGTAGAGATGGATGGCTTTAATCCCAACGAAGGAATTATCATTGTGGCAGCCACCAACCGCCCGGATATTTTAGATCCGGCCTTACTGCGTCCGGGTCGTTTCGATCGGCAAATTGTTGTAGATTCGCCGGATGTCAAGGGCCGGGAAGAAATCCTAAAGGTACATGCCAAGGGGAAACCCTTTGATCTAGATGTTGATTTAGAGGTGTTAGCTCGTCGTACCCCGGGCTTTACCGGAGCAGACCTGGCCAACTTAATGAATGAGGCGGCACTCTTAGCCGCTCGTTTTGGCAAAAAATCCATCGGTATGCGGGAACTGGAGGACTCTATCGAGAGAGTTATTGCCGGCCCTGAAAAGAAATCCAAGGTGATCTCCGACAAGGAAAAACGGTTAGTTTCTTATCACGAAGCCGGGCATGCTTTAGTCGGTTACCTGCTACCCAATACAGATCCTGTGCATAAGGTCTCCATTATTCCAAGGGGACGGGCCGGTGGATATACGCTGCTATTACCCAAGGAAGACCGCTATTATATGACCAGATCCATGTTGCTCGACCAAGTGGTCATGTTGTTAGGGGGGCGGGTGGCAGAGGATGTGGTGCTTAAGGAAATCAGCACCGGAGCACAAAATGATCTTGAGCGGGCTACTGGTACCATCCGGCGGATGATTATGGAATACGGTATGAGTGATGAACTGGGTCCCCTTACGTTGGGACATAAACAGGATTCTCCCTTCTTGGGACGGGATATCAACAGGGATCGCAACTACTCCGAGGAAGTGGCCTTTACCATTGACAAGGAAGTGCGCAAGATGATCGATCAATCCTATAGCAAGGCCAAAGCCCTGTTGACCGAGCATCGTGCCACCCTAGATAAAATTGCTCAGGTGTTGATGGAAAAAGAAACCATTGAGGCCAATGACTTTGCCGAGCTTATGCAGGAAGCTGGTTTAGAAAAGCCGGTATAGGCATCAAAGACCACTCAATCAAACGTGGACAGCACAGGTGAGACAGAAAAGAAGCGTTTTTGATGTGATTTATTTTCATAAAGAGAGAGGGAAAATAACATGGAACGTACTTACTTAATGGTCAAGCCTGATGGAGTCCAACGGGGGTTAGTGGGACAAATCATTAACCGTTTCGAACAAAGAGGCTATAAAATTGTCGGGCTCAAAATGATGCAAATACCCCGGGAGACAGCTGAAAAGCACTATGGGGAACATGCGGGCAAACCATTTTTTGCGGGTTTGGTAGATTTCATCACCTCTAGCCCGGTTGTGGCTATGGTTGTGGAGGGCAAAGACGTAGTGGCAACAGCCCGTGAGATGATGGGTGCCACCAACCCTTTAAAGGCTGCTCCGGGAACCATTCGGGCCACCTTTGGTGTAGATGTAGGACGTAACATCATCCACGGTTCTGACTCCCTAGAGAGTGCCAACCGTGAAATTGGCATCTTCTTCCGCCCGGAAGAACTGGTAGACTACGGTCGCGCCATTGATACCTGGATTTACGAGTAGGCAGAAAGACTTTATTCTCCAGTTACCATACTGGAGAATTTTGTTTTTCACTTTCAGATAAAATTTCTATTGTTAAAAGGATAAGAAAAACGAAGGCTGCCGCCTGCGTCTAAAGACTTGGCGTACCCCATAGGACATAACCTATAGGCACAGGCAGGCAAGTAAACAAGACAAGTTTTTCTAAAAGCAAATAGGGTCAGCTCTCTTTTCTATAGTAACATGGGTAGCTGCTGACCCCCTAAAGGAGGAGGCAACGAAATGAAAGCAGTACCGAGCGATTTGGAGATTGCCCAAGCCCATCAAATGATTCCCATTATGGAGATTGCTAAGGGTATTGGTTTGGACGAAGATGATATTGATCTCTATGGCAAGTATAAGGCCAAGATTAACCTGGATGTACTGCGCAAGCACGCGGCTAAACCCCAGGGCAAGCTGATTGATATTACAGCAATCACTCCGACACCCCTTGGTGAAGGGAAAACGGTTACTACCATTGGCTTAAGCCAGGGTTTAGGTAAGATTGGTAAAAAGGTCATTACTGCCCTAAGACAACCTTCTATGGGACCGGTGTTTGGCATTAAGGGCGGCGCTGCTGGTGGTGGCTACTCCCAGGTGGTACCCATGGAGGATATTAATATTCACTTCACCGGTGATATTCATGCTGTAGAGGCTGCCAATAACCTACTGGCGGCGATGATTGATACCTCTATTTTATTGGGTAATCCTTTAAATATTGATCCGATGACGGTGATGTGGAACCGTGTGCTAGATACCAATGATCGGGCCTTACGGGATATCGTCGTTGGTTTGGGAGGGAAGGAGAATGGCTATCCCCGTCAAACCAGCTTTGATATGGCCGTAGCTTCCGAGGTTATGGCAATTTTGGCTTTGGCCGAGAGCTTACCGGACTTGCGTCTGCGTCTGGGGCGGATCATTGTGGCCTATACCTATGATGGCAAGCCTGTGACAGCAGAGGATTTAAAAGCTGCAGGTGCTATGACTGTGATGATGAAAGAAGCTTTAAAGCCGAACCTAGTACAGACCTTGGAAGGGCAAGCTTGCATTATGCACGCTGGACCCTTTGCCAACATTGCCCATGGCAATAACTCGGTACTGGCTGACAAGATTGCCTTACAGTTGGCGGATTATGTGGTTACCGAAAGTGGCTTTGGTTCGGACCTGGGAATGGAAAAATTTATGGATATTAAGTGCCGTCAATCCGGCCTGCGGCCTAACTGTGTGGTTATCACCTGCACCATCCGGGCATTAAAAATGCACGGTGGGTTAGGGAATGTAGTTGCAGGTAGACCGCTGCCTGAGGAATTGACCAGGGAAAATCTACCCGCTCTGGAGAGGGGTTGTGCCAACCTGGCTCATCACATTCAAGTGGCCAGTTATTTTGGTGTACCGGTGGTGGTGTCCATCAACCGCTTCACCCCGGATACTGATGCTGAGGTGGCATTGGTGCGGGAAAAAGCACTGGAAGCCGGCGCATTGGGTGCTTACCCCATCACAGTGTGGGCTGATGGTGGAGCAGGAGCTGTGGAACTAGCAGAAGCCGTGGTGGCTGCCTGTGAGAAACCTACCGATTTTAAGTTGCTCTACCCGGATAATCTAAGCATTAAGGAAAAAATTGAGGTACTGGCCACCAAGGTTTATAATGCCGACGGAGTTATCTTTGAACCTCTGGCTGAACGCAAAATTAAACAGTTTGAGGATTTAGGGCTGGGCCATCTACCCATTTGTATGGCGAAAACCCACCTATCCATCAGCCATGATCCGGCTCGTAAAAACGTACCGGAAAATTACATTTTCCCCATCCGGGATATTCGTGCCTCGGTGGGGGCAGGGTTCCTTTACCCCTTGGCCGGTGCCATGCGCACCATGCCGGGTCTGGGTTCCAAACCTTCGGCTCATCAGGTAGATATTGATGAATACGGACGCACCGTTGGTCTGTTTTAAGTAAATCAGACCAACAGGTCACCAGCGATACCATAGATAAATAAAAACAGCTCAATTTTCAGGGCAGAAACTATAAACATGTTTGATTGCATCAAGGGCAAACTAGACCCGTCTGCCTCTAAAAACCGGACAGAGTCCAAGCAGAATGTAATTGTACTAAGGGTAACTGTTTTGGTAAAATATGAGTAGAAAGGAGTGTTATCATGGCACCTAAGAAGATTGCACTTTTTGTCGAGGATAATTATAACGATTTGGAATTTTGGTATCCTTATTACCGGATGAAGGAAGAGGGCTATCAAGTTTCAATTATTGGTACAGGGAATAGGGAAAAGTTTACCAGTAAACAGGGCCTAGTTGCTCAAATCAATCTTTCCTCCAGCCAAGTGAATACAGCAGAGTTTGACGCAGTTATTATCCCTGGCGGTTATGCACCGGATAAAATGCGGATAGACCCGGATATGCTGCGGATTGTCAGGGAAATGAATAGCACCGGCAAGGTAGTGGCATCCATCTGCCATGCTGGCTGGGTGTTGGTTTCTGCCGGAGTATTAAAGGGTAAACAGGCGACAGCTTGTAGTATGATTAAAGATGATTTAGTCAATGCAGGGGCGGCATATCTCGATCAAGAAGTGGTGGTTGACGGGAATATTATTACCTCCCGCGTACCCGATGACTTACCGGCCTTTTGTCGGGAGATTCTAAAAAAACTTAAATAAAAATAAGAAACCCTGTTTTGGTGACAGGGATAGGGGGAACATCATTGTCTCAACAAAATATTACCATTACTCTGCCGCCAATCCTGATTGAAATGTTAGAAAGTGAGGCGGCCAGACAGAATAAAGATGTGTCGGAAACCGTGCGGGGAATCCTAATCGCCTACTTTAATCAGAGAAGCTTAGAAGATAACATTAATAAAAGCGTCTTTTCTATGGATTAATTGAAAACGGGAATGTCGCAAAAGTAGTTTTGCGACATTCCCGTTTCTTTGGCCATTTTCTAAAGTTTTAAAATTCGTGCGGCGTTCTGGTACATAACCTTTTCCCGTACCTCATCTGTAAAGGGCAGCTTCTCGTAGCTTTGTAGAGCATCCTTAAAATCAATAAAGGGGTGGGCGCTGGCAAAGAGCAATTTATCGCTAATGATGGTATTGGCCCCGTGTACATAGGCGTCAGACATGGGGAAGAATTCATATTCGGACATATCGAAATACACATTAGCGTTTCTTTGGGCTACGGTAATCATCTCGTTAACCCAAGGATAAGCACCGTGGCTGACAACGATGGTTAGTTCCGGAAAATCCCTGGCTACAAAATCAATATAACGGGGCGCTACGTGATCGATAACAGCTTCAGGCACCAGGGAAGCAGGGCCGGTGGTGATGACAATGGGGATGTCTAATTCACAACACTTGGCGTAAATGGGGTAATACTTAGCATCGTTGACATAAATTTTTGCTAGGTAGGGGTCAATGGAGGCACCCTTTAAACCCAGTTCATTTACAGAGCGGTTAAGTTCCCTGACAGCGGCCATCCCTTTGTGGGGATCCAGCCCGGCAAAGCCGATAAACTTATTGGGATACTTGTTGACGAAAGCTGCCACACCATCGTTACTGCCTTTCCATTGATAGGTTGTTTCTGCGTCCCGGCCCAGAATAACAGCCTTCTCCACATTGTGTTGATTTAATTCTTCAACAATTTCCTCTAGGGGTTGGGTCTTTTTAGCAGAAAAATTGATGGAATCACATAGGGCCTTAAACATTTTGCTTTCTCCGATGGCCATCACGTCGGGAGTATTGGGTCTAAATCTAAAATCAATTACCTTCATAATGTCGCGTCCTCTCCTATTATGTGTGGTGTTTCCTGGAATAACCCAATATATTGCAAGGAATGTGCCAGACTGCTAATGCTGGAAAGGACAAGGTTCTCCAGAATCATCCAAGAGACATTGTTGCAAAATAGCAACAATGTCTCTTGGATGACATCTTTAGAGGGCTTACATTTTTATGGAAAAAATTGGCTTACACCAAGTCCTAATGCAGCAGAAGCCGTAGTTTTTCGTATATTTTCGCCAATAGCATTTTTATAATTTCTGAAAGTGCCAAAAAACGTTGCAATCCCGCAACTGTTATGTGCGGGATTGCAACGTTTTAGATTAATTCGTATTTTTTTAGTTTTCTAAAGACAGTAGAACGATCCACTTTTAAGGCATTGGCGACTTTGGCTAAGCTACCGTGCTTTTCTAAAGCGTTTTTTAAGAATTCTTTCTCAAACTGACTCATAACGTCCCCCAGGGATTGATCTTCTGCCTGGGGTTGAAAGTGTAGCACTTCTAGCAATTCTTCTTTATGCAGTAAATAGTTTGGCAGATCCCTCACACCGAGGGAGGAATTTTCCTGGGTGACGACCAACCCCAGAATCAAATTTTCCATTTCCCGGATGTTTCCGGGCCAGCTGTATCGCTGTAGGACGTTTTTAGCTTCCGGGGTAAGCTCAAGGTTCTTTTTGTATTTGGTGTTAAACTTCTCCAAGAAGAAATTTAAGAGGGGAATAATTTCTTCTTGACGTTCCCTCAGCGGCGGCAGGTCCAGGACGGCCACTCGCAGGCGGTAATAGAGATCACTTCTAAAATGCCCTTCCTTTACGACATGTTCTAAATTTCGATTGGTGGCGGCAATAAAGCGAACATCCACTTTCTTTACTTTGGTGGAACCTAGACGCATCACTTCTTGGTCCTGCAAAACCCGTAACAGCTTAGCTTGCATGGACAGTGGAAGTTCACCGATTTCATCTAAAAATAAGGTTCCTTTGTCGGCCATTTCGAAATATCCCGGCTTACCTTTGGTGCTGGCACCGGAAAAAGCTCCAGGTTCATAACCAAAGAGTTCAGATTCAATTAAACTTTCGGGAATGGTAGCACAGTTGATTTTATAAAAAGGCTCGTCTCGGCGGAAGCTATGCTGGTGTATTTGGTTGGCAAAGACATCCTTGCCCACACCGGTTTCGCCAAGAATCAGTACGGTACTGTCGGTAGCGGCAACTCTTTTCAGCAGATTCATTAGCGTGATCATCTGGGGACTCTCAACAATCGTGTTTTGTAAATTGCGGGTCCTCAAGTAATGGGCTTCATGATGATATTTTTCAATGAGCTCACTCTGGTAAAAAATTTGCTCTTTTAATTGTGAAAGTAAGGTAACATCTCTCACATAGGTAACCACATAGGCAACTTGGCCCTCCTGGTTAAATACCGGGTGACCGTTTAAGATTACCTCTCGTCCGGTGCCGGTCCTTTGTAATGAGGTCTGTGGTTTGCCGGTTTTTACAACACTAGGGTTAATGGCGTAATTAAAGGCACCCTCAGTTTTTAATTCTTTCACATTACGGCCTAACAGATTTTTCTTTTTCAGACCGGTTAGCTTCTCGTATCGATCATTGACCCGAACGGTTTTCCCGGTATGATCAGAAATGTAAATACCTTCGTAAAAGACATCTAATATTTTATCAAAGAAAGACTCGATGTTCTGTGCCAAGATAATCACCTCGCTATGAAAAATGCTTTAATCCTAACTTCGATAGATTAAATACATTCTAAAAAATAAACATGTAGTATTTATTTTAACAGAAACTTTGTCACAAGTGTGACGATTTAAGGTGAATTTATTAATTTTAGCGAAGGGATATTACTAAAAGGCACAAATTTGATGCAAAACTGCAATAAACTTGTGCAAAATTGCACAGTCATTTAATCGGCTGAAAAACAAGACTTTTAGCTAAAATCAGACACGTTGTGCGACAAAGAACAATGCATTATTGCAACAATTTAAAATAAGCCAAGCAAAGATGTCGGTTAAATACCTATTATTTTGCAATTGGCATGACACTTGCTATATAAAATACCAAGAAATCATTTGGGAAAATGCTAACTAACACAAGGGGGTGGCCATAGAGCAGCTTGGATATCATCAAAACCCCGAGAATCATGTAAACAGAATGGAAAAAGAATTTTGGTCTTATTCGGTCTTATGCTGTAGTATTTTTCAGGGTCATTAAGGTATTAACTAGGCACATGTACAACTTCAAAGTAAAGTAGGAGGGGCAATATGCGAGACAAAACTATGTTACGACGTATTACTGTTGCCAGTTTAATTGGGGCAACCATTGAATGGTACGATTTCTTTCTCTATGGTGTTGTGGCGGGTATCGTTTTCAATAAATTGTATTTTCCATCCGATGATCCCCTAATCTCTACCCTATTGGCTTATGCTACCTTTGCAGTTGGTTTTATTACTCGTCCTCTGGGCGGTATTATCTTTGGACACTTTGGAGACAAGATCGGACGTAAAAGTGTCTTGGTTACCACATTAATGATTATGGGTATCTCCACCGTATTAATTGGTTTTGTCCCCACGTACAATCAAATTGGTGTGTGGGCCCCTATCTGTCTGCTGATGTTACGTATTTTCCAAGGGATCGGTTTAGGTGGTGAGTGGGGCGGTGCGATACTCATGACCTTTGAATCTGCACCGAAAGAAGAGCGTGGTTATTATGCTAGTTTACCACAGATAGGCTTGGCCATTGGTTTAACCCTTGCTTCCGGTGTGGTAGGGCTACTGTCTTTTCTCCTATCGGAGGCCCAGTTTATGGCCTGGGGCTGGCGGGTTGCCTTTGTTCTCAGTATCTTCATGGTAGCGGTGGGCATGTACATTCGTTTGAATGTTATGGAGAGTCCGGAATTTCAAAAGGTTAAAGATAGCAAAAAAGAGGTCAAAATTCCCTTTATGGAACTATGGCGTGGTTATACCGGCAATGTGTTGGCCGGGATGGGTGCCCGGTACGTTGATGGTGTTGTCTTTAATATCTTTGGGGTATTTTCCATTAACTACCTAACCTCAACCCTAGACATGGACCGTACGGAAGCCTTAATGGGGGTTATGATCGCTGCTTTAGTAATGTGTTTTACCATCCCTTATTTTGGTCGCCTGTCGGATCGTGTTGGTAGAGCCAAGCTGTATCTATACGGTAGTTTAATTACTGGCTTCTCGGCTTTCCCAGCCTTTTGGTTAATGACAAACAGCGGTGGCAGCACAATGCTGGTCTGGATTTCGATTATCATTCCCTTTGGAATTTTCTACGCTTCGGTATATGGTCCGGAGGCTGCACTCTTTGCCGACTTGTTTGATGCCCGGATTCGCTACACGGGAATTTCTTTTGTGTATCAATTCTCAGGAATTTTTGCCAGCGGTCTGACACCGATTATTGCAACTGCATTACTCAAAGTAAGTAATGGCAGCTATGTTTGGGTATGCGCCTATGTAGCCTTCTCCGGTGTCATTAGTGCACTTTCCGCTGCCTGGTTGCGTCGTCGTCAAGCAGAGCAAGCCCAAGTGGCCTCGGAGCAAAATGCTAAAATAGCCTAATAAATTATCATATTCTAAGGAATCAGCAAAAGGAGGAATCTTTTTATGACTACTTGTTGTGTACTAAGCCCCCATGAACAAAGGATCCAGGAAGAAATGTTGGGTAAAGACGATTTTAAAAAAGGTAGGGAAAGAATTTATAAGATTCTGGAAAGCTTTCATACCCAACGCCCCATCATTGATGTAGAGAGAGCCAAGTACTTCACCGAGTCCATGAAGCAAACAGAAGGCGAGCCCTTAGTATTAAGATGGTCCAAGGCGCTGCTGCACATTGCCCAAAACATGACTGTTTACATTGATGATAACAATCTGCTGGTAGGTAGAGGCGGTCAGCCCGGTAGATATGGTATGCTGTTCCCTGAATTAGATGGCGATTTTCTGGATGTTGCCATTGAACAACTACCCAGCCGTGTAGAATCTCCCTTTAATATCAGTCAAACGGATGCTGATATCGTCATTAATGAAATTGCCCCTTACTGGAAGGGTAAAACCTTTCATGAAAAACTAGCTGAGGCTTTGCCGGCAGAAACCCTGAAAATGACCTATGATCCTAAGGATCCCTTGAAATCCAGATTTATTGTTAACGAAACAGCCTCTTTCCGTTCCTCCATCCAATGGGTACACGATTATGAACGAGTTCTTAAAAGAGGTTTTAAAGGGATTAAAGAAGAGGCCCAGGCTAAACTGGCTGCCCTTGATGCCGATAGCCCTGTAGCCAACATGGAGAAGGCACCCTACCTGCAAGCGGTCATTACTGTATGCGACGCCATTGTGCTCTGGGCCAACAGACATGCCAAACTGGCTGCTGAATTGGCTGCCACAGAAACCGATAGCACTAGAAAACAAGAATTACTGGAAATCGCTGAAGTTTGCCAGTGGGTACCGGAAAATCCTGCTCGTAACTTCCGTGAAGCAGTACAATCCCAATGGTTTACTCAAATGTTCTCCAGAATAGAACAAAAGACCGGAACCATTATTTCCAACGGTCGTATGGATCAGTACTTCTATCCCTACTATCAGAAGGATATTGAAGAAGGCCGCCTCACGGAGGAAAAGGCTGTTGAGTTGCTGGAATGCATGTGGGTAGCCATGGCTCAGTTCATCGACCTCTATGTATCTCCCACCGGTGGTGCCTTTAACGAAGGGTATGCCCACTGGGAAGCTGTAACCATCGGCGGACAGACTCCCGATGGACGTGACGCCACCAATGAATTAAGCTACTTGTTCTTAAAATCCAAGCAGGAGTTCCCCTTGAATTATCCTGACTTGGCTGCTCGGATTCATGCCCGTTCCCCGGAGCGTTACATGCATGAAGTTGCCCTAACCATTAAAGAAGGTTCTGGTTTCCCCAAATTAATCAACGATGAAGAAGTGATTCCCTTGCTGCTTTCCAAGGGAGCTGCCTTCGAAGAAGCCTATGATTATGCAGTATCTGGTTGCTCTGAGGCCAGAATGCCCAACAGAGATACCTTTACCAGTGGTTGCGCCTATGTCAACTTTGCTTCCGCGGTTGAAATGGTGCTGCACAATGGCAAAACCTTACTCACCGGCGACGAAGTGATCGGGCTGGAAACCGGGGATCCCAGAGATTTTAAAACGTGGGAAGAATTTTGGCAGGCGTACACTGCTCAAACCACCAACTTCTTAAAGCATGCCTTCATCCAAATGCATGTGATTATCAACCTGCGTCCCAAGCATTTTGCTACACCGCTGGGTTCCTCCATGCATGACCTGTGTATGGAACATTGCTTAGACCTGCATACCCCTGTAATTCCTGGTGGTATTGATATGGGTTACTTTGAGCTAATGGGTTATGGTACCGTAGTTGACTCGTTAGTGGCAATTAAAAAACTGGTCTTTGAAGAAAAGAAATTAACCATGGCTGAAATTATTGAAGCCCTAGAGTGTAACTTCGAAGGCAAAGAGGCCATCAGACAAATGCTGATTAACGCTCCCAAGTATGGTAACAATGACGGCTATGTAGATGCCATTGCCAGAGATGTTGACCAGCAGGCCCTGGAATTTACCCGGAAGTACTCTAAGGAATTGGGTGTGCACCTTGATCTGAGATTGGTGCCCTTTACTTCCCACGTTCCCTTTGGTAAAGTGGTTAGTGCTACTCCCAACGGCAGAAAGGCCTACACACCTCTGGCAGACGGTTC
Organism: uncultured Desulfotomaculum sp.; assembly: GCA_946411205.1. Lineage (GTDB taxonomy): Bacteria > Bacillota > Desulfotomaculia > Desulfotomaculales > Desulfotomaculaceae > Desulfotomaculum. The sequence continues at coordinate 2,989 of CAMKDG010000077.1, read as the reverse complement.
CTCCGCCTCCCATGGTGCAGACGTTAATGGACCCACTGCAGTTCTGTTATCTAACTTCAATTCCAAAAACTATAACTATCGGGAGCGGGCATCCAGACTGCTAAACATTAAGTTCACTCCTTCCTGCGTAGCCGGTGAAGAAGGTACCCAGAAACTTGCTGCCTTTATTAGAACGTGGTGTGACTTGAAACTATGGCATTTGCAGTTTAATATTGTGAATAAAGAAACCTTGTTGAAGGCCAAGAAAGATCCCGATAAGTACCGTGGCCTTATTGTCAGGGTTGCTGGTTATAGTGCCTACTTCTGCGATCTGTCCCCGGAGCTTCAGGATGATATCATTGCCAGAACCGAGCACGACACGATCTAGTTAAATAACAAGATGTAAACTGTAAGTCCTGTTTTTTAAGCAGGACTTACAGCCATATTTCAATCAGGAGGCACTATATGATTGAAGCGACGAATGGTACTAATAAAAAAAATGGAATTGTCTTTAATATTCAGCGCTACTCGGTGCACGATGGGCCGGGCATACGAAGCATTGTTTTTTTGAAGGGCTGTCCCCTAAAATGCCAGTGGTGTGCCAATCCCGAATCCCAACATAGGCAGCCTGAATTGGCTTATAATGATTATAAATGTATCGGTACGTCAGAATGCAAGTACTGTTTGACAATATGCCCAGCAGAAGCTATCCAGAAAAATGGAGATAAAATTCAAATTGACAGACAGCTTTGCACCAACTGTGGTTTGTGTGCAGATAGCTGTCCTTCGAAAGCACTGAATATGTATGGCAAAAGCATGAGTGTCAATGAAGTTTTGCACACGGTAGAGCAAGACAGCATCTTTTACTCTCGATCCGGCGGTGGCATGACCTTGAGCGGCGGGGAACCCCTCTTGCAGGCGGATTTTGCCACAGAGCTTCTTAAAGAAGCAAAGCGCAGAAGAATCAATACCACCATTGAAACCTGTGGTTACGCCGATTGGGAGAAGGTCGAGCAGGTATGCCAGTATGTAGACAATATTTTATTTGATCTTAAGAGCATGGATTCCGGCAAGCACAAGGAATTTACCGGTGTTCCCAACGAGAAGATTCTGGATAATTTCCAGAGACTTTGTCACCACTTTCCCAATACTCCAATGACAGTCAGAACACCGGTTATTCCGGGTTTTAATGATACTGAACAGGATATATTTGCCATCCTAAATTTTATTAAAGGGATATCGCAGGTTCGTTACGAATTATTAGGATATCACCGTTTGGGAGAACCTAAATATAATTATCTTGGCAAGGATTATCTTCTGGGTGGGGTTAAACCAATGGCGGAAGATCGTCTGGCAGTTTTGAAGAAACTGGTACAAGAGCATTTAGGTGACAAACACTAAGGAGGCTCAAAAATTTAATGTTCAAAGTTTTATTTCACGTATCGGATAACGAAACCTGGCCCAAAGCCGTACTAAACATCCAAAACTTTCTTAAGGATGTGGGAGAGGCTGGGGCAGAGATTGAAGTGGTAGCCAATGCTGCGGCGGTAGCCACCTATTATAATCAAGAAAAGGCTGACCTACTAGATCAAATGAAGCAGCTTTCAGAAACAGGAGTGAAATTTACTGCCTGTAGAAATGCCCTGAAAATTCACCAGTTGGATGAAAATGCCATACCCGGCTTTGTAGAGGTGGTTCCCGGGGGGATCACAGAAATTGTCGCGAAACAAGCCGCGGGATTTTTGTATATTAAACCTTAGAGCATGATCTTATAGGAATAAAATACAGTCCTTCTATCCGTTATAGGATACTCTATGTGCCTATAACGGATAATTTTATGCTAAAGATGGTGATGACAAAATGTATGAATGGATCCTAGCCGGACTAATCGTGTTTGTTGCTTCTATGTCCCAAGCAGCCATTGGTTTTGGTTTTGCTGTGGTGGCGACACCTTTTTTGCTGTTAGTTTTCAATTCCCGAGATGTCATTCAGATGAGTATCATGTTGTCCTTTCTGATAGCCGTCATTTTGACACCAAAGATTAAAGATCAAATTAACGATGATATGCTAAAAAGGCTGATTATTGGTAGCCTACTAGGAGTTCCGGTGGGCTTATTCTTTTTTGCCTATGTAAGTTTAAGTGTTTTAAAATTAACGGTCAGTGTTGTTATTCTGGCGCTCACCTTTTTTCTGATCTCTAGGTGGTACACAGCGAAAGAAGATTCTTTTGCGGTAGGAGAGGAGCCGGCACCCTTTAGTTCGTCCTTTAAAAAATGGTTGCGGGAACCGGAGCAACGGAATGAGATTTTGGTGGGTTTATGCGCCGGTACTCTAACCACCAGTGTTGGTATGCCCGGGGTACCCCTAGCGTTGTATTTTGCTATGAATAATACCCCGAAAGGTACAGTAAGAAGCACAACCCTGGCGTTTTTTATTTTTGTTTACATTATCAGTATGGTTATCCAGGCTTTAACGGTGAAGATTAGCTGGCCAGTGGTGATTGCTTCCAGCTATCTTATTCCGGCAGCGATTGCCGGCGTTTACTTGGGGCATATTTTGTTTGATAAAATTGATCAAAAAATGTTTCAGATTATAACCAACGGGATTCTTGTTATTACAGGATTTTACATGTTGGTGAAAAGCTTTTAACCGGCAAAAAGAATAATATTTAGGATGCCTTTCGGGAAACAATAACGATATACTTTTCTCGGAGGTGTACCAATGACTCTTCATAATAAAAGGCATACATTACAGTCTGGCGTAATGCACCAACAAGCAGTGACCAATCAAGGGGAACTGGTGAACGGTTCTACAGAAGCCGAAACCAGCCAAAAAGAAATGGCTCCCCGGGGGCACCAGATTAGGCACAATCCTATGAAAACGGCCCCCAATACACTGACCAATAAAAATGATGATGATATTGGCATGGGGGAGAAAGGGTAGTAATTGTATAAAAAGGGGCTGTCGCAGTAACAACCCCTGAATAAAAAACAAAAGGCGGCGAATGGTA
>CAMKDG010000076.1 GCA_946411205.1 uncultured Desulfotomaculum sp. | reverse complement strand
AAATTATTGAACAAAAAATAAAATTGGAAGTTGGAGCGATTATCCTTGCCAACCGACAAGAACTGCAATTGATTAAATCCTTCGGAGTAGCAGGGAATAAAAAGGGTATTTTCACCAGCAGTGCGTCCTACGAGCCTAAGGATATTGCGCAAAACGTAGTAGAGGCTGGTGCTGTTGCTGCTGCAGTCTCCCAATTGTTAGTATCTGCCCGGGGAAGCCTAGTTCGCCAGCCTAACTACCTTGCAGAAAGGGATGTTTCTAGAGAAAAACCAAGGGTGGGAGTATTTGTCTGTGGGGGCGGTATGAACATTAGCGGTGTCGTCGATGTGCCTCAAGTTATAGAGCATGCCGTAAACTTAGAGCAAGTAGCCTTTGCTCAGGAATTTCCTCATCTATGTTCTCAGAGTAGTAGGGAAAAAATTAAAGAAGCCATGATTAAACATAATTTAAATAGGATCGTGGTGGCTGCCTGCACGCCCCTTACTCATGCATCGTTGTTTCAAGACTGTTTACAAGAGGTTGGTTTAAACCGGCATCTTTATGAACAGGCCAACATTAGAGAACAGGTTGCTTGGGTTCATCTAGAATTACCTGGGAGAGCCACGGAGAAGGCGAAAGATTTAATAAAGATGGCGGTTGTTAAGGCTCGTTTACAAAAACCTATCGAGAAAACCAAATTTGATTTTAGACGCTGTGCTTTGGTGGTGGGTGGAGGTATTGCCGGCATGACCAATGCCCTGTCTTTGGGTAACCAAGGTTATGAAGTGATCCTAGTGGAAAAAACCAGTAAACTAGGCGGGCATACTCGTTCACTTAAATATACGTTGACTGAGATGAATCCTTTGTCTGTAATACAACAACTTGAGAAACAAATTACACAGAATCCTAGAATTAAAGTCATTTATAACGCGGAGATTCAACAGATGGATGGATCCGTAGGAAATTATCGTATGCTCCTCAAGGTAAACGACAGTGATAACCTAGCAGTGGAGCACGGTATTGTAATCATTGCCGTTGGTGCTCAGGCAGTCCAAACAACAGAGTATCTTTATGGTCAACATCCCCTGGTGATTACGCAACAGGAATTAGAGGGTTGTCTAGACTTACTAAAACTCTCAAAGCTAAAAACAATTGTGATGATTCAATGTGTCGGTTCACAGGAAGGAAGCAGATCATATTGTAGTAAAATTTGCTGTCACCAGGCAATGAAAAATGCTATTAAGTTGAAAAAACAGAATCCCGATGCCGAAATATATATTCTTTATCGTGACACAAGTACTGGTTTCAAAGATAGATATTATAACCTGGCCAGGCAAAAGGGAGTAAATCTGGTCCGTTATCATAGTAATCATAAGCCGCTGGTTACTGCTAAAGGGGAAAGCGTTTCCTTACAAGTAATGGATGAGATTACTGGTTTTCCCTTGGAACTTGAGGCGGATTTGCTGGTTCTCTCCACGGGTATTGAACCAGCGAAAGATAACCAGTTATTGAGTAAACTAATTAAAACCCCCCTTAACGACCATGGTTTTTTCTCGTCAGTGAATCATAAGTATAAGCCGTTAGCATGCCCGGCCGAGGGGGTTTATCTATGTGGTATGGCCCAAGGACCCAATACCATGGATGAAAGTATAGCTCAGGCCGAGGCTGCGGCGATTCAAGCGGGGGCTTTCTTAGCCAGGGACTACCTGGAGTCATCTGTCAACAGCGTAATGGTAGATGAGGAACTGTGCCGCGGCTGTGGTTTGTGCAGTAAGAACTGTCCCTATAATGCCAGGGTACCGGATAAATATAAAAAGATCTTTCGAGTCAAGGATACCCTCTGTAAAGGTTGCGGCATATGTGTTTCGGTTTGTCCCTCCGGAGCAAGCCAACAAAAGGGCTTTAGCAAGGAACAATTGGTAAATATGATTGATGCTGCCTTAGATTAACACAAATTTTAGATCGAAAGATCTAATGTCTCCTTCTCTTACCCGGATGCTTAATCCGGGTATTTTTTTGGAATAAACTATCTCTAAACAACTAGGCCATTCCCTGGAAAAACTTAATACCCCGTAAACACTTAAAATATTTTTTAAAATTTAAAAGAAGTTACTAGATAATTATCAAAATTTGCCCTTTTTTGATAGATACTGGGGAGATTATTGACATGTAACCAATTGAATTATATGATAAAAATATCAGAAATTTCAGATAAATATTAGCTATATTTGCGGAATAATCCAAAAAATATATTTTTAGCAATAGGTTATTGCTAAAGTTGGTCAACTATTTTAATTATGATTAGGAGTGATGTAGCATGAAGGCATTTGTTATGAAAAAAATTGGAGAGATAGGCTGGGTTGAAAAGTCTGTGCCGAAATGTAGCCCGATGGGTGCGCTTTTAAAGCCCATTGCTCTTGCTCCATGCACCTCTGATGTGCATACGGTTTGGGAAGGTGCGGTTGGTGAGCGAACAGATTTGACCCTGGGCCATGAAGGAGTCGGCGAGATCATTGAGGTTGGTCCTCTGGTTAAGGATTTCAAACCGGGCGACAAGGTAATCGTTCCGGCTATTACTCCGGATTGGAACTCCTTGGAAGCTCAGGCTGGCTTCTCGATGCACTCGGGCGGTATGCTAGGCGGCTGGAAATTCTCCAATATTGCCGATGGCTTGTTTAGTGAAGTGTTCCATGTAAATGACGCGGATGGAAACCTGACCTTGTTGCCCGAGGGAGTCGATCCTGCAGCGGCCACTATGTTATCCGATATGGTTCCCACAGGGTTCCATGCCTCTGAATTGGCTGATGTTCAATATGGCGATACCGTCTGCGTTATCGGTATCGGCCCGGTAGGCCTGATGGCTGTGGCAGGTGCTGTTCTCAGAGGAGCCTCCCATGTATTTGCGGTAGGAACCAGACCTAACTGCGTGCAGGTCGCAAAGGAGTATGGCGCTACCGACATCATCAGCTATAAAGAGGGTTCTATTGACAGCCAGGTACTAAAAAAGACCGGCGGCAAGGGTGTAGATAAAGTGTTGATTGCAGGTGGCAACTGTGATACATTTGCCGAAGCCATTCGTATGCTCAAACCCGGTGGTGCCATAGGGAATGTCAACTACTTAGGTGAAGGCGAGTATATTAAAATTCCCCGCGCCGATTGGGGCGTAGGTATGGGCCATAAGAAAATTATAGGCGGCTTGATGCCCGGTGGCAGATTGAGAATGGAAAAGCTTGTGTCGCTGCTTGTGACAGGACGGCTGGATACCAGCAAGTTGATCACCCATCGTCTGCAGGGCCTGGAAAGTATCGAAGAAGGCCTGATGCTCATGAAGAATAAGCCCAGAGATCTTATTAAGCCCATTGTTTTGCTGTAAGCAAGGAGCCTCCTATACGGTAAGGGAGCTGTCGCACTAGGACAGCCTGGAAAATAAGAAAAGACGGCGATTGGCAAATGCCAGAAGCCGTCTTTTGCTGTAAAATAGAAGTTGTGAAGACTTTACTACATCAAAACGGGAGTATATCAATTGATTCCACCTTGGATATCGAAAACGCATCCTAGGTGATGATCCGGTAAGGTTTCTGGGCAGAAAATTTTAGTTTAGGAGGGAGTATATTGTGGAAAAAACTGTCTTAACCATAGAAACATACAATATGTCTGCCAAGTCTTTTGAGAATAAATTTATGAATTTAGACTTATATAAAGACCATCTTAATTCATTCTGCAAATTGTTAAAGCCTGGCTCAAAGATATTAGACTTGGGGTGTGGCCCAGGAAATGTAGCAAAATTTTTGTGTGAGTTGAATCAGGATTATACCATTGTGGGTATAGATCTTTCAAAAGAAATGATTACGTTAGCTAGACAAAATGTTCCGCAGAATTCAGTTATGTTTAAAATAAGGGATATTCGAGATATAGAAATAGAGGAAACCACGTATGATGTAGTTATTGCTTCGTTTTGTATTGTTCATTTAGAAAATAACGAAACCAAAAATCTACTAACGAAGATATCCAAAATGCTCAGAAAAAATGGCATGCTGTACATAAGTTGCATGGAAGGAACAAAATCTGGATTTGAGACCACCAGCTTTAGTGATGAAGGGAATATCTATTTTAATTATTACACGGAAGAATTTTTGACTCATATTTTGGAAAAGAATCAATTTAAAATTTTGGAGATAAATAAACAGAATTACCCCGAAAATGATGGAAGTATGACAACTGACATGTTCTTTTTTGCTTGTAAGGTTTAAGTTCTTAAAATTGTCAAGGAATCTAAGGACTATGAGGAATTGACCGGTTAACAATGGGGGCTAAATATAGGCTCAACCACTTCAATATAGAATCTAATGCGACACAACCGAGGATAAATTGTACTGAACAGTAGATAATAAATACGTAGTATATTAAATTAATTTCTAAGCATTAAACAAAGAGAAGAAGATTCTTTGGAAAATCTACGGATCGGTTATTAATAGAATTTAAATTATTGATAAACTGTTGTATGCTCCTTATTCTTTTGCTTCTGGGATTGATATGATACGTTGGTATTGATCTAGTATAGTGACTTACCACATAATAATTTTAGGGCGGGTATCTAATGAAAATTGCTATTATTGGAGCAGGATTAAGTGGGCTTGCCTGCGCCCTTGAGTGCGAGAGATTAGGAATAATACCGGATGTCTTTGAACGTGATGAGTCTGTGGGGTGGCCTTATGTATGTATTGTCCACTGGCTCCATGTAATCCACACCGGCAAAGGTGATCTCTGTAACTACCTAAGAAATAGATTCAGAATAGACGTAAAGGCGATAAATAAATGTACTGAATTAGTGATGCGGTCACCCAATAAAGAAACCACGATCAAAGGTGATATAGGTTACATTATGAGGCGGGGTAAACATGTTGATTCTATAGAAAACCAGTTATATCGTACCCTCAAAAGAACCCCCGTTCATTTTAATAGACCGGCTGATTATAAAGAGCTGTCTAAGAAGTATGACTATGTAGTTATTGCCACGGGCAAAGAAACAGTTGCTGAAGAGCTCGGTGTTTGGAAAAGCATAGATATGGTTCACTTAAGGGGTGGACTTGCTTATGGTGCTTTTAACCCCACAGGGACAACCGTTTACTTTAATAAGCAACATTCTGGGAAGGGCTTTGCTAGGCTTGGGCCTATAAATAGCACACAGGCAATCGTGGGTATGTGTCATGTTGGGGATAATGAACTGGAGATTGATAAACATTATAAGGATTTTTTAGAGATAGAAGGTTTAGAGAACCTTGAATTTGGTTACAAGTTTTCGATTCCAATGTGGACGGATGGACGAGTTAATAAGTTTCAGGTTGATAACGTACTATTAGTGGGTCGTTCAGCGGGTTTAACAGAAAGATTTTTAGGAACGGGTGCAATTGAGGCATTAATGAGCGGAATTTATGCTGCCCGTGCAATGATAAAAGGGTTAGATTATTCTGCTCTTGTTAAACCGTTGCAAGACCATGTAGAGAATATCTCTTCTTTCAGAAAACCATTTGAGGCTCTTGATAATGATGGCTTGGATCGATTAATCTCAGCAATTGATACACCCGTAATCAAGAAGCTAATCTATAACAGTGGTTTAAACTTTATTGATGTTTTAGGCCCTATCCAGCGTCAAATTAATAAAGTTACCAATATTTTAAATAGTAAAGAAATAGAAACCTAGTTTATTTTCTGGGAAGAATAAACTAGGTTTGTTTAATTGGATAAAATATAGCAAGAATAGCTTATGCCGAGTTCCTTAGACGTAGGCGTACGCATTTATCTACTAACTAATAAATATAGAAATATAATTTAACTTTTAGTAAACTTCATAGATAATACTCTTTAAAAATCAGCCTTATGTGTATAAAATATTCTTTAAAAGTCTGAATATTACATATTCCATCGAAGGTGGCGAAGGTGTGACGGAAGCATAATGTGTCACAATCGTATCTAAATAACATTGAAATAAAAAAGCAAAATCCGTGAAAAATATGTTCAGGTAGGCATTCTTAACATTTCACGGGGTAGACGATATGAATAAACTTCCTAAAATAGCAATAATAGGTGGAGGGCCGACGGGTTTGGCCTGTGCATTAGAATGCGAGAGATTGGGCGTGATTCCCCATCTCTTTGAGAGTGGTGAAACAGTTGGCTGGGAGTGGCCCTCTGTAATTTTACTTCTAAATATTTTAGAGGTTCCTATGGGTGGCAACATTAGAGAATACATTAAAGATATATATAAAATTGACATTCAACCAATTTCTCCTTGTAAGGAAATCATTATGAAGTCACAAAACCAACAGGTAAAGATAACAGGAAATCTAGGCTATTTTTATTCTCGTGGTAAAAGGAAAAACTCCCTGGAAAATCAGCTTCTAAATATGCTTAAAAATTGCCCTGTCTTTTATAATCGGCCAGCCGACTATAAGGAACTCTCTCAAAATTATGACTATGTGGTTGTTGCTACAGGAAATGAAAGAGTTTCTAAGGAACTGGGTGTCTGGGAGGATTCTGGGCAAGTTCATATATGGAGTGCCCTTACTCTGGGACAGTATAAGACCAATTCTACCTCCATTTATTTTAATACTGAATATGCAGGTGAAGGTTATGCTAGACTTACTCCCTTTGATTCATTTCATGCCATCGTTGACCTCTACAATATTGGTAAGGATAAATTTGAAACGGACAAACTATTTGACAATTTTATCAAGCAAGAGGGCTTAGCTCATTTAGAACTAAAATATCAAATGCTGCTACCCCCTTTTTCAACAGGTAGGGTAAAGAAGTTTCAGGTTGATAATGTATTATTGGCAGGGCGTACGGCAGGTCTAACGGAAAGACTTACAGGAACAGGCGCAATTGCAGCTTTAGGGAGTGGTATATTTGCGGCTAGGGCAATTATTAAAAACAAAAATTATGAAACCTTAGTAAAGCCACTACAGACTCATATTGAAAATGTATCTGCTTTTCGTAAAATCCTTGAGAAACTTGATAACCATGGTTTTGATAAAATGATTACGCTTACGGATACTCCAGGTATTAAGCAACTCCTTTACAATACTAGACTAAATTTTTTAGACATAGTGGGAACGATACTAAAAAGAATAGTATAAGAGCTTACAATTCATCATTTGGGGCTTGCCCGGTGTCTTTGTTTCATATCGGTAAACTTTGGATGCAGAAAAAACTAAAATCTTGTTGCAGGCAATAGGGGGATGCAAGTTGAAATATATTGCACTACTACGGGGAATAAATGTTGGCGGAAAAAATAAGGTCTCTATGAGTGATTTAAAAATATGTTTCGAGAATGCTGGGTTGTTAAATACCAGGACCTATATTAATAGTGGGAATGTCATCTTTGATAGTGAAGAGCAAGATACCACAAAGCTTATTAAAAAGTGTGAGGGAATCTTAGAAAAGCAATTTGGGTTTCCCAATAGCGTGGCAATCATAGATGAAACTACTTTAAAAGAAGCATTAGAGCATGTACCCGAATGGTGGGGAGATGATCCGAACTCAAAACATAATGCCATTTTTGTGATTCAACCTGCTACGGCTAAAGAGATTATTGCAGATGTAGGGGAAATAAAGCCAGAGTATGAACAATTTTATGCTTATAAAGAGATACTATTTTGGTCGGCCCCACTAAAAACTTTTTCTCGTACACGGTGGTCAAAAGTAGTTGGAACAAAAGCGTATCAAAATATCACCATTCGAAACGCCAATACAACAAAAAAGTTACTGGAATTGGTGTCATCCTAAAAAGGCTGGGAGAATGATCAAATAGAACACTCAGTGATATTAACTGAGATTTACATTACCTATAACCGGACAAGTTTTCTATAAGGGTATAAGATTTTTAGATAACAGGAGACGGACATGTTTAAAAACAAAGTTGCTGTTGTTACTGGCGGTGCCAGTGGTATAGGAAAAGTTATTTGTGAGGAATTTAAAAAAGTAGGGGCACAAGTGTGCATGATTGACAAGTTGACTAACAACTATTTTGTAGGTGACATTGCCGATGAAGCAACTTTAAGTGCCTTTGCAGCCAAGGTTATCGATGAATACGGCAGGGTAGATTATCTCATCAATAATGCGTGTCTTTCGCGGGGCGGGATTGAAGACTGCTCTTACGAGGAGTTCAATTATGTTCTTCGCATCGGAGTAACGGCTCCGTTCATGCTGGCAAAATTGTTTATGAATTACTTTGGCCAAGGTGCAGCTATTGTAAATATTTCTTCCAGCAGAGATAGAATGAGCCAACCGAATACCGAAAGCTACACAGCTGCTAAGGGTGGAATCTCGGCTTTAACACATGCGCTTGCCGTTAGCTTGTCTGAGAAAGTCAGAGTAAATTCTATCAGCCCCGGTTGGATAGACACCCAGGGCACTGAATTTCAGGGGGCAGACAAGATCCAGCACCCTGCCGGCAGAGTTGGCAATCCTCTTGACATTGCTAACATGGTGATGTTTCTTTGCAGTGATAAAGCTGGGTTCATTACTGGTGAAGATATCACCATTGACGGCGGTATGACAAAATTGATGATTTACCACAATGACTACGGATGGACTTACGACAATAATAAATCACCAAAACCATAGCTGAAAAAATTCACTACCTCAACGCCATATCCGAGACCGAAAAAGAAGAAGGGACAAAACAAATATGCGCTTGTTTATTGCGATAAACTTTACTACCGAAACGCGTTCCCGACTGCTTGCTCTGCGCGATGAACTGCGCGCTCGCTCAGAGTTCGGCAATTTCTCCGCACCGGAGAACCTGCACCTGACGCTTGCATTTCTTGGGGAGTGCGATGCGAAGCAGACCGCTGCTGCGAAAGCCGCGATGGACACAATCAGTTTTGAGCCGTTCCCCCTCAGCATTGAGTGTGTCGGACGGTTCAGACGTGATGGCAGCGATATTTGGTGGGCAGGTGTGTACAAGGACAGAGCGCTGTTGAATTTACAGCAAAGTTTGACAGATAAGCTAATTTCAGAGGGATTCGTACTCGAAAAACGCAAGTACAGCCCGCATATCACACTTGGCCGCAAGGTTGTAGCAGACGCTTCGCCGTGGAAGATTGAACCTTTTGGAGAAATGGTCGGCAAGATTGATCTGATGAAATCGGAACGAATTCAGGGCAGGCTGACGTATACGCCGATTTATGAGAAGCGAGAGAATTGAAAAAATGATGAAGAAAGGCGAAATTTCCAGACAGTTGCGATAAAAAAATATTCGCAACCTTCAAATAACTACTGTAGATTGGCAAAGGGACTTTCTGTAATGACTGGCAAGAATTGCGCCGTACAATTCAGTAAATGGGCTGAGCAAATCGTCAAGATAGTAGTTTATTGGAATAATATTCTGGAGGGATTGGAAGTGGGATTAAATGATCATCACAATGATGTACTTCAAGCAAATACTTTTAAGAAATGGATGAAGGGCTTAAATATCTGGATTTCAATTTCAGTAGTTAGCATATTGATTATTTTAATAGTTATCGTAAGTTATGGATATAAAATGGGCGAGAAATCAAAAGGTGACTTATTAACACTTAAAACAATAGTTAGGACTTTTGAAAAAGAGGGAATACACCTTGGAAAGAATAATCCAAAATCTTTTGATGCATTTGAATTAAATGGAATAAAACCAGCTGTTTTCAAGATAAATAAAACTGAAGATCAACTGTTAATATATACTTTCAAATCATTTGTAGAAAGAGAAGACATAGTTAGTGGGTCAAATAAATTTAGTAATGAATATTCCATAGAAGAAATTCCTTATAACGTTAAGAATGCATTCATAGTCTATCTACCCTCAAAGGTTCCAGAAACTGAGAATGAAATAACGACATTTATAAAAATAAGAAAATCAATTTCTGATATAATCTTTAAATATTTAAATGATGGAAAAGAGATTATTTTCAAAGGAAAAAGTAAGAGCTGGGAGGGGATAGTTACTTTAAAGTATTACGAACACTGGTGGGAAGATGAAAGAGGAAAAAATAATTATGAGAGCAACCACACGATACACCGTGGTATAAAATACAAAGAGTCTGGCATTAATGACGTGGGCCCTATTGCGTATGAATATGACACAGTAGGCAGTTCGGGAAGTGGAACGGGAATACTGCTTGACAAGAACGGTTATGCAAGTTTAGGTAGCAGTGGAGGTAATGGTATGATGGTCCGCGAAAAGGATGTATTTAATTTTACAATTAAATGGAATGGGAAAGAAGAGAAACTTATATTAAAGGCACAGCAGTGAGACTTCTCTATAACATTTAAAAACAAGGAGACTGCAGAGGGATGAATACACCTCAAAAGCTGTTGATAGATATTGAAATAAAAAAGGGAGCATGGCATGTTACTTCGGAAAGCGGTGAAGAAGTTGACCTAGTGCTAGCGGGGAAAGAAATTGATTCAATTCCCACTCATGAACGTGATAACATAATCTACAGACTTCTGACGGAGCACTGCGACCTGATGTTTTGCACTACCCAAGTATTGAGTAATTTCACGTTTTATCCTGTGCCGCGGTTTGCGATTTTTGCCGTTGACAGTAAAGCCACTTGTTTTGGTACAATTGGCGGTTCTAGTAACCTTATCGATGATAATTACCCAGTGGGATATGTGAGCCGTGAGGGAAGATACGGCAAAATCGCTAACAGCTTAAAAGAATTTTTTTCATTGGTGATCTTTCATCCATATTGGCGTGAAGTCATACAGTGTGAACAAATGGGGCTATCCTATGATAGAAAAACTAATAATCCACAATACTTTACGTGGCAGCAGGAGATTGTAGAAATACTTAAACTTTCCTATAACCCCAAATCCATTGAACTACTTCTCTCAAATATCAGAAACACGCATGACTTTAGGGTATATGCCTCTAAAGATGAGGCGCGCAAGACAAATACATTTCTTGATTTTAACTTCTGATAATGTGAGAGGCTAGTGATAGTTTTACATTATCCATGGAACGAACTTGCCAGGAAGTACGATAAATATTGGAGGGCTTAAGAATGAATAATTTTCTTGAATTAGCTTCATCGAGAAGGAGTATAAGAAAGTTTGAGGACACCATTGTCCCGGCAGAAGAGATTGAGTATTTTATTAAAGCTGCTGTCAATGCACCGAGCGGTTGTAATAGTCAGTGCTGGAGATTTGTTGCGATTAGGGACAGAGAGATAATTGGGAGAATAGAAGAAGCTGCTATAAAAAAACTGGAACAAATTTTGGAATTTAATAAAAAAGAACTAACAGATAGTTACTTAGCATCGAAACGGAAGATGCTGAGTTTTTTTGCCAAAGCTCCTCTGGTTATTGCAGTCTTTATGACTAATGCTAATTATTATGATAAAGTCTTGCTAGCATCCTTAAAAGAGCAAGGATACGATGATGAGGGAATTATGAAGCTGCTTGGTAACTTTGATATACTATCCGTCGGGGCGGCTATTCAAAACATGCTGCTGGCTATCCATGAGAAAGGCTATGGGGCTTGTTGGATGAACGACCCGGCCATTGCCGGGCTGGAGATTAATGAGATTTTAGGGGTTCCGCCGGAACAAAAGTTTATTTCGTTAATCCCTGTGGGGGTGCCCGCTTACACGCCAAAGAGTAAGAAAATGAAAGAAATGTCAGAGGTGTTTTCAACCATCTAACATAGATGGCTACAAGCTACATAGCTTCCTCCACCCTCTGACAAATCCAAAATAAGGGGCAGTGATAATGAAGATAGTCGGTTTTATGGGTAGTCCGCGGAAGAATGGAAATACGGCGGTATTACTCCAGCAGGTAATGGAAGGGGCCCAAAAAGAAGGTGCAGAGTGCACGATATATTACCTTAATGATCTAAAAATAAAAGGTTGCCAAGGATGTAATGCTTGTAAAAGGAAAGGTTACTGCGTTATTCCGGACGATATGCAAAATATTTATCAAATAATTAACGAAGCGGATGTTCTTGTTTTTTCATCCCCCGTTTATATGTGGGGAATGACAGCTCAATTAAAATTAATGATAGATCGCCTGTATGCATATATGAATGCTGATTATTCCAGCAGACTTGCAAAACCGATTAAATTTGCTTTGTTGTTTACTCAACATCGAGCCGTTGAGGATGCATTTATGCCATATTTTGAATCGGTAGCTGGAATTTTAGAGGTTATTGGATTTAAGTTTGTTCCAGACATAGTAGTAGGCTCAGGTTTACACGATGCTGGAGAAGTAAAAAGTAATGATGCCTTACTGGAAAGGGCGTATGAACTTGGCCGTAAGGTAGCCCTTCAATAAACAAAATGGTAATTAGAGAAAGACTTAGCGTACTCCTAAACACGCCAAGTCTTTCTAATTTTTTACGGTCATTTTAATGCTAAGTCCTACCAAGAGTATCCCGGAAATAGCTTTAATTCTTTGTTTGATAGAGCCTCTTGATAAAAACACATGAAACTTATTAACAGATAAAACAAGTAAAGAATACCATGAGGCAGATACGAGTGAATAGAGGAAAGTAAGGAACAATACTTCTGATAATACGTTGCTTTGAGTATGAACAAATTGAGGTATGAAGGATAAATAAAAAAGTGCTACCTTCGGATTAAATATATTACTGATTAAACCTTGATAAAAGGAAGAACTAAAATTTTCAATGGTTTTATTATTAGTGGTTACAATAGATACTGGAGAATTATTGTCGGGTTTATTTTTTAAAAGACCCGAGGAGTACAGACTTGTTAAACCCAAATATAGAATGTAAATCGATCCTAAAAATTTTACACCCATATATAATTGTGTTGATTGTGTTACAATAACGGATAATCCAATCGCCGCGAGTAGGGCATGTACATAAAGCGCAGCTACAATACCGGCAACATTAAAAAAGCCCGATTTTTTTCCATTCAGGCCTACAGACTGCATCACTAAAACAGTGTTAGGACCAGGGAACATAACTAATAACAACACGATACTTACAAAGGACAGAATTTCTTTAAGGGAAAATTCCATAATTTCAACCTACTTTCTATCTAATCACAATTATATACTTATTTTAGATTGGGTGGTAATACCAGTTCAAAAATTAAGTAATGAGTATTCGATGGGAGGATGATTATGAAAATAACTACAATAAAAGAGAAGGGTACCGAGATTGCTGTTGTAAGTACCAATGAAATACTGATTTCAGATGTTCAGTCAGCATTGGATCTTATTGCAACAGTAGCGTTTGAAACAGGCTGTAATCGTATCATTATAAATAAATTAGCAATTTGTGAGGACTTTTTTCACTTAAACACAGGGCTGGCAGGGGAAATATTACAAAAGTTTATTAATTATCAGGTTAAATTTGCCATGGTCGGTGATTTTTCAGTCTATGAAAGTAAAAGCTTAAAAGATTTCATTTATGAAAGTAACCACGGGAAAGATATATTTTTCTTGCCAACGGAAGAACAGGCTGTAGAAAAATTGATGGTTGTTTAAAACGTAGAAAAGGCGAGGAAAAGATTTTGTTTGGAAGGAGAAATTATGGAACACGAATTAAAAGAGTTTATCAAAAAGTGTGACCTTGCAATCAAGCGGGAAGATTTTGATACGCTGATGAATTACTATACGGATGATGCAATTCTGGTTGTAAAGCCAGGAATGATTGCACGGGGTAAAGAGGAAATTAAAAAAGCATTTATTGCCATTGCAAAATATTTCAATAATAGTATTGTACCAACACAGGGGGAAATGATTGTCTTAGAAGCCGGGGACACTGCGTTGGTTATTTCTGAAACGCTACTTGCCGCAGACAAAAAGGATTCGGAGTATTCTATGACTAGAAGGGCAACCTATGTGTTTAAGAAAAATTCCCATGGCGAATGGCTTTGTGCAATCGATAACTCTTATGGTACAGACTTAATTAATCAATAGATACAGCTACTGAATTATAAAGAAAAGCTGTGTGTGATACAAGTACGAAGGCTAAGAAATTGTAAAACCTCTCACTGAATTAAACTAGTGAGAGGTTTTTTGGATAAACAAGACTAAATGGGTTTGCCTTCGGGTACAGGCTGTTTGGCCAAAGCATCAGCAGGTTCCTGAACAAATAAGGTGAGGATAAAGCCAACTACAGGCAAGACCGACAATAGATTAAATACCCACGACAGCCCCAAGGAATCGGCAACATGACCAAGTGCCAGGACACCCATAGCTCCTAACCCAATACTGAACCCCAATGTCAGACCTGATGCCATGGCGATATTGCCTGGCATCATTTTTTGCGCCATCACCAAACTACTTGTAAAGGTTGCCGCCAGCAGAATACTAACAAGCCCTAAAAGAATAAACGCCCCAACACCGTCCAATACTTTGAAGAGATACAAAAGTGGGGCAACCGGTAAAATCGAGTACAGCATAACCTTTTTGCTGCCGTAACGGTCACTTAAGGGTCCTCCCAGTAAAGTGCCTGCTGCACCGGCAGCTAAATAAACCGTCAGTAAAGAAGCGGCATAGGCAGCATTGCCATGCAGGAAGGATGTGTAATACAGTGGGACAAAGGTGCTGATCCCGGAATTTACCGTCGATCGGGCCAGTACCATCCCGAGCAGTGCCAGTAACGGCAGATTCATACTGATTGCAATTTTAACTTTACCTGAACCGCCTTGTTTACGCTGTGGCAGACGGGTCAACTGCTTCAATACCAATAGCAACAAAATGCTAACTATAATATTAGGCACTATAAACAGATAAATGATGGCTGGATTGCCCAATAGCAAGGTACCTAAAAACAACGAGCCAAGGGCAAAGCCTGCATTACCGCCAACTGAAAATACACTGGCACCTTTGCCCTTGGCTTTACCACTTAGCCAGTTGACTATTTTTGCTCCTTCCGGATGAAAAATAGCACCACCGAAGCCGCTGACTGCTGTACACAACAGAACTAGTGAATAAGTTGGTACCAGTAATGAAACAAGCATCATCGCACCGGCTATGAAGCAACCAAAGGGCATCCACCACGGTCGCGATTTCCGATCACTTAAATAACCAAAGATCGGTTGGCTGACGGATGAAGTTAAACTTTGCAGTAGCACGACAGCGGTTAATTCAGCATAGCTAAGACCGAATTTTGCTTTAAAAAAAGGCAAGGCTACAAACAAAGCGCCTGTTGATAAATCGGTTACAGCATGGGCGCACGTAATCAGCCAGATGGGATAGGGAATACTTTTTACATACCGAAACAATAGACACACTCCTCATGTACGATTGACAAACTGTTTTTACCAGGATAATATTGATTGCATAAATCCCACAGGCCTTATTATAGTAGAAAATGCAGGAGGGTTCATGAATAATATTATTTGATTTTAGCACGATATTGATATTATCGGCTCAGGGGGAACCTCTATGATTATTGCCGGCAACGGTCAGATGATCTATCAGGATATAAATAGTGACTTTCCGATTAGAATGGAGCGTAAAGAGTATCATGAGCCAGGGCCTATTTTAAAAAAACATTGGCATGAAGAATTGATGATTTTCTATATAGAGAAGGGGCGTGCGGTCATTTACTGCAACTCCCAACCGATCTCTGTTAGCGCAGGAGACCTAGTCATTATAAATAGTAATGACATTCATTATGTAGAAAACTGCTGTTCCCATTTTGTCGAATCCTATATCCTCATCGATTTTAACTTCCTTCTTAGTCATAAAGATGATCTATGTCAAACTAAATACATCACTCCCTTGCTGCAGAATCGTATTCGTTTTCAAAATAAGATTGAGAACGACGACGAACTAATTAGCCAGGTTTTGGATCTGTTCAGCGAATATGAACAGAAAAGACCAGGTTATGAACTATGGATTAAGGCTGGTTTTTACCGCATTCTGGTTTTGCTTATGCGGCGTTATGCTATACCGGTCACTGAAGAGATTAAAAGCCGGCAGCACCATCAGTTGCGGTCGATTTTAAAATACATTGATGGGCATTATGATCAAAAAATTAACCTCAAAGATCTTGCAGCCATGGCTAATATTAGTCCGCACCATTTTTGCCGGTTATTTAAAAGCATTACCGGCATGCCGCCCATTGCATATGTTAATTATTTACGTATCAATGCGGCGATGAAGTTACTTCAGCAGCAACATTATTTGCCGATCAGTGAAGTTGCTTTAGCTGTTGGCTTTAATGACAGTAACTATTTTAGCCGTCTGTTCAGAAAATATAAAAACATCTCACCAAAGGATGTCACAAAAGAGCTGTCTATTACTAAAGTTTAGGGTGATAAAATATGGCGTATAAAACTAATGTAATGAGAATATTAGATAGAATGAAAATAGAATATAAAGTTCATAGTTATATCGATACAAAGGCTATTAGTGGCCTTGAGGTTGCCAATGCTTTGCATCAGAATCCAAAGCAAGTGTTTAAAACACTTGTCACAGTGGGGAAAACAAACAAATATTATGTCTTTTTGGTTCCAGTTGCAGATGAATTGGATTTAAAAAAAGCTGCTGACAGTGTTAACGAAAAAGCAATGGTAATGTTAAAAGCGGCAGATCTGTTGGCTATTACTGGCTACATACATGGGGGATGCTCCCCTATTGGTATGAAAAAAAGTTTCTTTACTACCCTTGATCAGTCGGCAACTAACTTCGAAACAATCATATTTAGTGCCGGGAAAATTGGCTATCAGGTAGAGATGAGTCTTGAAGAATTAAAAAAGGTGATTAGATTTGATTTAGCCGAGATCGTTTGTTCAAAATAGGATTACATAGTTCAAGAGTTCCAGCTATTTCGCTAACGGCAGGAAGAGTTGTTTAACTCGCGAGTGGATTTCAAGTTGGGATGATCCTAATGAATCAGTTGTAATACGAAGGGGTATAGAATGTTATGAGGACGGATAATCCTATTATTAAAAAAATGTTAAGGATTATTCCTGTTGTATCTATAATGATTACTTCTTGTTATTTACTACTCAATACTTTGTGGTTTTTTTATCTAGAACCTTTACCTAAAGATGTTCCATTAGCCTATCAAATAGAGGATAAACGATTGGATTATAAATTAGAAATGTATTATGATAACATGAGTAATTTATATTGGTTGTACTCTATTGATAAAAAAACTACTAAAAAAAGATTGATCCTCTATCAGGGGGACCTACATGGAATTATAAAAGTAAATGTAGCAGGAAATAACAAGATATCTCTTCTGTTTGATTATGATGAAAGTTC
>CAMKDG010000075.1 GCA_946411205.1 uncultured Desulfotomaculum sp. | reverse complement strand
CGGTGTTCTGGTTGAAATTAACTGTGAAACCGATTTCGTGGCTAAAAACGAAGATTTCCGTGCCCTGGCCAAAGACATTGCTATGCAAATTGCAGCAACCAAGCCGGAATATGTTCGCCGGGAAGAAGTACCCACCGAATCCATTGAAAAAGAACGTGAAATTTTACGGGCTCAAGCACTCAATGAAGGCAAACCTGAAAAGATTGTTGATAAAATGGTTGAAGGCCGCATTGAAAAGTACTACAAAGAGGTTTGTTTGCTGGAACAACCCTTTGTTAAAGACAGTGATAAAACCGTTCAACATGTTATTAATGAAATCATTTCTAAGATTGGTGAAAAGATTGATGTTCGCCGGTTTACTCGTTATGAAATGGGTGAAGGCCTACAAAAACGTCAAGATGACTTTGCTGCCGAAGTGGCTGCTCAAATTAAAGCCTAAACCAATCTTTAGTGTTAGATAAAGGATTTTTTTATATCGTTGTAGAATACAGAACACCAGACTGGAGGACACCCTGTTTATGGTAACTCCCAAATTTAGGCGGGTCATCCTAAAGCTTAGCGGCGAAGCCTTAGCTGGTCAAAAGGGCTACGGCATTGATCCGGAAGTGGTTTATTCCATTGCCAAGCAAATCAAAGATGTTATGGAACTGCGCGTTCAATTAGCTATTGTAGTGGGTGGAGGCAACATTTGGCGTGGCATATCCGGTAGTACGAAGGGGATGGACAGAGCCACAGCCGACTATATGGGGATGCTGGCCACTGTTATCAATTCTCTAGCATTGCAGGACGCTTTAGAAAAGATTGAAGTTGACACCCGAGTACAAACCTCCTTTGAAATGCGGGCAGTCGCTGAGACCTATATCCGCCGTCGGGCTATCCGTCATATGGAAAAGGGACGTGTGGTTATCTTTGCCGCAGGTACCGGCAATCCATATTTTTCAACTGATACGACATCTGCTCTCCGTGCGGCAGAGGTTGAAGCGGAAATTATTTTAATGGCCAAACAAGTGGATGGGGTCTATGACGCAGACCCCTTGAAAAAACCCGATGCTAAGAAGTTTGAAACGCTTACTTATATTGAGGTTCTTAACAGGGGCTTGCAGGTGATGGATTCTACTGCCGTATCACTTTGTATGGATAACAAAATCCCGCTCTTAGTCTTCGATTTAAATCAAGAAGGTAATATTAAAAAAGCAATTTTAGGGGAACGGATTGGTACCTTTGTTGGGGGGGAATAAAATGGTTAAAGAAATCGTTTCTTCCGCTGAAGAGAACATGAAAAAATCGGTGGATGTTGTACGTAAGGAATTTGCTTCTTTGCGGGCTGGACGTGCTACCCCGGCTCTACTGGATAAGATTGTAGTTTCTTATTATGGCACTCCCACACCTCTTAATCAAATGGCCAATATTTCTGTACCAGAGGCTCGTATGCTGGTTATTCAACCCTGGGATAAGAGTGCCACACCGGAAATTGAAAGAGCCATTTTGAAATCGGATGTTGGAATTACTCCTTCCAGCGATGGCAATGTAATTCGTCTGACGATACCTCAGTTAACTCAGGAACGCCGTACAGAATTAGTGAAAGTGATCAAGAAAAAGGCTGAGGAAGGTCGAGTTGCTGTCAGAAATATTCGCCGGGATATCAACGACAACCTAAAGGCCAAGCAAAAAGATGGTGTTCCCGAAGATGACGTCAAACGGGCACAGGACGATTTGCAGAAAACCACCGATAAGTATATCAAGGAAATTGATGAATTGGTCAAGACAAAAGAACAGGAGATTATGCAAGTTTAAATGATACCCGATGTATTAGGTTATCCTGCCGACGTTGCGATCTCCCTTCTAAAGGATAAAGGTTTCCAAATAGACGTGGTTATAACCGAACCACCCAGACAGAAACCAGAAGGGCTTCAAAGAGTTGTGAAAGTAACACGTAAGAGCCCGCAACAGTTAGTTTTAACAGTGGTGTGTGAGGAGACAGGGAAGGGAGGTGCACACCATGGCCTTTAAAATCACTGATGAGTGTCTGGCCTGCGGTACCTGCTTGGATTCCTGTCCTAACAATGCCATTGAGGAGGGCGACATTTTTAAAATAACCATGGCATGTGAAAATTGCGGCACATGCCTGGACATTTGCCCTACCGGAGCCATTATTGAAGAGTAATGCAAGTAGCCCCCTTCATGCCCGGAGGGGGTTGTTTATATTTGGAGGCGATGCGATGTTTGAAAAAATAACCGGCCTGTTCAACAGACAAAAAGGAACTGATGATGAAAATAAGCTCCTTCAAGCCATAGATCGGAACAAGCTGCCGAATCACATCGCTATTATTATGGATGGTAACGGTCGCTGGGCTCAGCGCAGGGGGTTGCCCAGATCCTTAGGACACCGGGCCGGAGTTGAGTCCTTGCGGAATGTAGTCAAGTTATGCTCGGAATTAGGTGTCAAAGTGTTGACTTGCTATGCCTTTTCCACAGAGAATTGGAAAAGACCGGAGGATGAAGTATCCTACTTAATGGATTTATTGGTTGAATACCTGCGGAAAGAAGTCGACGAGCTGCACAGTCAGCAGGTAAGAATAAATGCTATCGGCCGACTGGAAGAGCTCCCTTCTCAGGCCCGAGAGGCACTAAAAGCAGCCTTTAGAAAAACGGCTAACAATACAGGACTTGTATTGAATTTAGCTTTAAATTATGGTGGACGTTCAGAAATTACCGATGCTGTGCGACATATTGCAAAGGATCTTAATGACAAACAGCTGAAAATCACGGATATTAACGAAAAACTGATTCAACAATACCTATATACTTCAGGTATGCCTGATCCGGAATTATTAATTCGACCTTCTGGAGATGCTAGAATCAGTAATTTTCTTCTTTGGCAGTTGGCTTACACAGAATTCTGGTTGACTCCTGTAATGTGGCCAGATTTCAAGAGAAATCATTTGTTGCAAGCCATGCTTGATTTTCAACGTCGGGAACGGCGTTTTGGAGGAATAATTAAGAAATAGGTTGGTGGATATATTGCTGCACTTACGAGTGCTAAGTGCTCTGGTAGGCATTCCGGTAATTGTTTTATCTGCTTGGTATGGCGGTTGGCTTTTATGGTTGTTAGTATTGATCCTTTTTATGTTATCTTCCTTAGAGATAGCAGTGATTCTGAAAGGATTACAGTTACAACCCAGCGCTTGGCTCATCCAAGTCGGTGGATTAATTATCTTCGCCAGTGCATACCTATATAAGGATGAATACATAGGTTTTACCATTGTTTTATTGCTCCTTGCTAACCTTTTATTGATGGTCTTTCAATACCCCAAAACGGGACCCCTTGATGCTTTTGGCAATGTAACTGCTGTATTATATTTAGCTAACTTTGTTTTCTTTTATCTTATCCGGGGTTTGGAAAATGGTTTTGTGTGGTTGCTGTTGCTGTTAACCGCCACCTGGGCCAGCGATACTTTTGCCTATTTTGTGGGTCGTGCTTTGGGCAAACATAAGCTAGCACCGCTATTAAGTCCGAAGAAAACAATAGAGGGGGCAGTGGGTGGAGTTATCGGTTCCTCGTTAACAGCCCTTGCCTTTGTTAAGCTGGTGCCTGGGTTACCTCTATGGCCTGTCGTTTGGCTTGGTGCACTCATCGGTATTGCATCCTTATTGGGAGACCTAGTGGAATCTGCCCTTAAGAGACAAGCGGGAGTAAAAGACTCTGGGAATATTATCCCCGGGCATGGGGGCATGCTAGATCGTTTTGACAGCTTGTTATTTACCGCTCCTCTGGTATACTACGTTGTCAATCTGTTAATAATTTGATTATAATTGGCATTGAGGTGACTAAAATGCCTACTTGGTTACGGACCGCCCTACATATTATATTGGCCGGTCTACTTCTTTTAGTAAGTTTATATATATTTGACAAACTTTCGGAATATCTTCTCCGGGGGCTTTCTTTTGCTTTGCCCCTGGTTATTCCTTTCTTGTTGGCTCTATTTATTAGTTTTCTGTTGGAGCCCATGGTAGGTGTACTACAAAAAAGAGTACGCTTGTCCCGGGGAGCGGCAGTGGCTTTAGCAATGCTCCTGATATTTTCTTTTTTTGGCACCATCATCACCCTGTTATTACTAAGATTAATTACTGAATTAATTCATTTATCTAGAAATATCCCTTTCATAATTTCCGATATCCAATCCTGGGTGGGGGTATCGCTGCCTCGACTGCAACGTTTTTACGGTGATCTACCGCCGAGCGTAACAAGTGCTGTCCAAAACTCCTTTGGTTCCGTTGCAGATGCCTTACAAAATTATCTAAAAGTAACCTTAGATTACCTAATTGGCACTTTTTCTGCCGTACCGGGGATTATTACCGTGGTTGTAGTTAGTCTTTTGGCGACCTATTTTATTACAAAGGATCGTAGATTGTTGGGCTTGAAATGGGTAAGAATAATGCCCGCACCCTACGGTGAAAAAAGTATTTTTGTGCTTAAAGAGGTTACCAGTGCCTTTATTTCGTATATTAAAGCCCAAGGGATTCTTGTTAGCATCAGCACCCTCATCAGTATCGTTGGTCTTTACATCATTGGAACAGAGTATGCACTGACGATGGGACTCCTAATCGGCTTTTTTGATATTATACCGGTGCTTGGACCTGGTACAGTGATCATACCCTGGGTTATCTGGTCTTTAGTTTCTGGCAACATAGTCTTTGGGCTTAAACTACTAGGTTTATATGGGGCAATCCTGGTTGTTAGACAACTTCTGGAAACTAAAGTAGTGGCAGATAATTTGGGCTTACATCCCTTGGCTACTCTATTAGCCTTATTTCTTGGTTTCAAGTTACTGGGTTTCATAGGAATGGTGGTAGGTCCCATCCTGTTAATTGCAGTTCAAGCAGTGGTGAAAGCAGGATTTCCAACCCCGAGGGTGAAATAATTTAATAGAGGTGCCAAGATGAAAAAGATAGCAATTTTAGGCAGTACGGGTTCCATTGGCAGACAAACCCTTGAGGTTGTTCAGCAATTCCCAGAAGAACTGACGGTAGTTTCATTGGCCGCGGGGAAGAATCGACAATCCTTTTTGACGCAATGTATTCAGTACAGGCCCTTAGTGGTCTCCCTGGAAACAGAGGAAGATGCCAAGTGGCTTAAACTGCAATTGGCAGAACAAAGGCTCTATCCAGAGATCCATTACGGTATAGATGGCTTGGTCAGGGTGGCTATTTGTGAGGAAGCCTCGGTGGTGGTAACGGCTCTCAGCGGAGCCATTGGATTAATTCCTACCTGTGCAGCCATTACCGCCAAAAAACAGATAGCTCTGGCTAATAAAGAAACCTTGGTGGCTGCCGGCCACTATGTAACAAAGCTGGCGGCTGAGCATAAGGTGTCAATTCTCCCGGTGGACAGTGAACATTCTGCCATTTGGCAATGTTTGCATGGGGAAGACAAAAAATCTGTAAGAAGAATTATTTTAACAGCTTCCGGTGGTCCCTTTAGGAAGCTGGACCGGCTATCCTTAGAACAGGTTACGCCAGCCATGGCACTCAAACACCCAAACTGGGCCATGGGTCAGAAAATCACCATTGACTCAGCCAGCTTAATGAATAAAGGCCTGGAAGTGATTGAAGCGAAGTGGCTTTTTAACCTGGATTTTCAGGATATCGATGTGGTGATACACCCGCAGAGTATGATTCATTCCATGGTGGAGTACGGGGACGGTTCGATTCTGGCCCATCTAGGAATGCCAGATATGCGGATACCGATACAGTATGCCCTAAGTTATCCAGAACGGTGGTTTAACGACTTACCCAGACTAAACCTAACGGAATTAATGGGGTTGACCTTTGAAGAACCAGATACGGAACGATTTCCTGCCTTGGCCTTGGCCTATCAAGCTGGTAAACAAGGGGGCTCCGCACCAGCTGTTCTGAATGCGGCCAATGAAATAGCTGTACATGCCTTTTTGGCAGGCAGGATACGTTTTTTAGAAATTCCTAGGATTGTCGATCAGACCTTACAGAATCATCCGCCCAGCAATGTGAGTAGTTTAGAAGAGATTCTCTTTATAGATCAATGGGCCAGAACAGAGGCCGCAAGAATTCTAAGTAATAATTAGAGGTGAAGATATGCAAACATTTATCGCTTCGGTGGTTGTTTTTGGTTTATTAATCTTTTTTCATGAGTTGGGTCATTTCCTGGTAGCCAAAAGAGTGGGGATTATGGTACACGAATTTAGCTTAGGGTTCGGACCTAAACTATTTGGGATCCACCGGGGTGAAACCATCTATAATCTTCGCCTGTTACCCCTTGGGGGCTTTGTTCGGATGGCCGGCATGGACCCCAATGAAGAAGAGGATCAGGGTATCCCCATTGAAAAAACCTTTAATCATAAAACCGCTCTGCAAAGAGCAGCAGTTATTATCGCTGGTCCTTTAATGAATTTTATTTTGGCAGCGGTTCTTTTTGCCGCTATTTTAATGATCCAGGGAGTACCCAGCACCACCACGGTCATCGGCGAAGTGATTGCGGGATCTCCGGCCCAAAAAGCCGGTTTACAAATGGGTGACCAAATTAAAACGGTTAACCAGACTGCTATAGAAAACTGGGATCAGTTGGTTTCTGAAACGAACAAACAAGCAGGTAAACCTTTACAGCTTAAAGTACAAAGGGATACCGAAGAAATTTTTTTAACAGTTAATACGGTAAAAGATGAGACCGGACAGTATAAAATGGGTATTCGCCCAACCATGCAGCAACAAAATCCCTTTAGTGCTTTGGCCACAGGGGTAACCTATACGGTCCAGATTACCGGAATAATTATCACCTTTATTGGCAAAATGTTTACGCAGCAGGTGCCAGCGGATCTAGGCGGACCGGTTCGAGTGGTTAATGAGATTAGTAAAGCTGCGGAATTTGGGATTTTCCAGGTTATGCAGCTAGCAGCTTTTCTCAGTATTAACCTGGGGTTGTTTAATCTTTTCCCAATCCCCGCCTTGGACGGCAGCAGAGTGTTGTTTTTACTTTGGGAAAAGATTTCCGGTAAACCCGTGGAAGCTGCTAAGGAGAGTTTCATTCACCTAATCGGTTTTGGCTTACTGCTGTTACTGATGGTTGTCATTACCTACAATGATATCGTTTCGTTGCTGTTTAGCAATCGCTAGTATGGAGGTATCATGAGAAAGAAACAAACACGTCCTGTGATGGTGGGTTCGGTACAGATTGGTGGAGATGCCCCTGTCATTGTCCAATCAATGACGAATACCGATACCCGGGACACAGGTGCAACCATAGCTCAGATTGATGAATTGTCTCAGATTGGCTGTGAAATAGTACGAGTGGCAGTTCCCGACGGGGAGGCTGCCGAGGCACTGACTACCATTAAAAAGAATATTGCCATTCCTTTGATAGCGGATATTCACTTTGATTATCGCTTAGCTCTGGCAGCTTTGAGAGCTGGTATAGACGGTCTAAGGATTAATCCAGGGAATATTGGCGGCACTGCCAAAGTACAGGAAGTTGTGGCTGCCGCCCGGGAACGCCGGGTACCCATTCGGATAGGGGTAAACGCTGGCTCTCTGGAAAAAGAATTGTTGAAAAAACACGGCGGCGTTACGGCAGCAGCCATGGTAGAAAGTGCCCTTAATCACATCAAATTGCTGGAGGATCTGAATTATCCAGAGATTAAAGTTTCCCTTAAGGCCTCTAACATACCCCTGATGTTGGAGGCTTATCGCAGACTGACTGATGTGGTAGACTACCCGATGCATGTGGGAGTTACCGAAGCAGGTACCATTAAAGGGGGAACCATTAAGTCTGCCGTGGGAATTGGTGCTCTGCTGGCTGAAGGCATTGGTGACACGATTCGGGTATCCCTGACCGGACATCCCCGGCATGAGATTTCAGTGGCCTGGGATATCCTGAAGGCACTCCATTTGCGTAAGCGGGGTGTGGAACTTATTTCCTGCCCCACCTGCGGTAGGACCCAAATCAACCTGATCAAAATTGCCGAAGAGGTAGAAGAAAGGCTGGCCAAAGTAGACAAGCCGATTAAAGTGGCAGTCATGGGCTGTGCCGTAAACGGACCCGGCGAAGCCAGAGAGGCTGATGTAGGTATCGCCGGCGGCAAAGGGGTGGGCCTGATCTTCCGCAAAGGAGAAATCATCCGCCAGGTACCGGAAGAAAGGCTGTTGGAGGAGCTATTAAAGGAAATTGAGGAACTATAGGAAGCTACGGATTTTATTTTAGCAGAAAAATGATAACACCCTACCCATACTAACCTTTCAGTTATTATCAAAACAACAGGAGGATATCCAATCATGCGTACCACGCAAATGTTAATTCCTACCCTGCGCGAAGTACCGGCAGAAGCTGAAGTGGTCAGCCATAAGTTGTTACTGCGTGCCGGTTTTATTCGGAAAGCAGCTTCCGGTGTTTACACCTATTTACCATTAGCTCAACGGGTGTTGAGAAAGATCAAGA
This sequence comes from uncultured Desulfotomaculum sp., assembly GCA_946411205.1. Taxonomy (GTDB): domain Bacteria; phylum Bacillota; class Desulfotomaculia; order Desulfotomaculales; family Desulfotomaculaceae; genus Desulfotomaculum. The sequence goes on along the minus strand of CAMKDG010000075.1, from coordinate 9,334 downwards.
ACATTGTTCGGGAGGAAATGGACAAACAGGGTGGACAAGAACTGTTAATGCCCATTATTCAGCCCGCAGAGATGTGGTTGGAATCCGGCCGCTGGCATGTCTACGGACCTGAATTATTTCGATTGAAGGATCGCCACAACCGGGATTTTTGTCTTGGTCCTACCCACGAAGAAGTTATTACCTTGCTGATGCGCGGTGAGGTTCGTTCTTATAAACAAATGCCACAATTGCTCTACCAAATCCAAAATAAGTTTCGGGATGAGCGTCGCCCCCGTTTTGGTTTAATGCGTGGTAGAGAATTCATTATGAAAGATCTTTATTCCTTTGATCGCGATGAAGCTGCTCTCGATGTCAGCTATAAAAAAATGCATGAGGCCTACACCAATGTTTTCAATCGCTGTGGTTTGCAATTCCGGCCTGTAGAGGCTGATTCCGGGGCCATTGGTGGAAGCAGTACCCATGAATTTATGGTATTGGCTGAGTCTGGTGAGGCTGCTATTCTTTATTGCACCAAGTGTGATTATGCTGCCAACGTAGAAAAGGCTACTTCACAACCCGCCGCCGGGTTGGATCTGACCACTCAACAACTAGCTCTTAAAGAAGTTTCTACACCTGGACAAAAATCTGCCGAGCAAGTGGCGGCCTTTTTGAGTGTTGCAACAGGTCAGATTATTAAAACCATGATTTATCAAACGGATAAGGAAATTGTAGCTGCGTTAGTGCGGGGTGATCGGGATGTCAACGAGATCAAACTGCAAAACGCCCTGGGTGCCCTGACACTGGAATTAGCTGGCGATGCTGCTATCCAGCAGGCCACTGGTGCCGTTGCCGGTTACGTAGGTCCGGTGGGACTTAAAAACATTCGCATGGTGGCTGACCCCGAAGTTATGGCCATGGCCAATGCAGTGGCAGGAGCTAACAAGGCTGAGGCTCACTTCGCTAACGTTAACCCCAACCGTGATTTTAAACCGGAGTTGGTGGAAGATATCCGCTTGGTACGAGCAGGGGAGCCCTGCCCTACGTGTCGGGCAGAACTTCAAGAGGCAAAAGGGATTGAAGTCGGACAAATTTTTAAGCTGGGAACCAAATATAGTGAAACATTAGGTGCTACCTTTTTGGATGAAAACGGTAAGGAAAAACCCATTGTGATGGGGTGCTATGGCATTGGTGTCAGCCGTACCATGGCAGCTGCCATTGAACAAAACAACGATGAAAATGGCATTATTTGGCCCGCCGCCATTGCTCCCTTCCATGCAGTGGTTATTCCGGTTAGTGCCAAGGATGAAAATCAAGTAAAATTAGCTGAAAAGTTATATCAAGAGCTAAATCAAACCGGTGTAGAAACGGTTCTGGACGATCGAGCTGAACGACCTGGAGTCAAGTTTAAAGATGCCGATCTGATTGGTTATCCACTTAGGATCGTTGTTGGTGGTAAAGCGATTGAAGAAGGCGTGGTAGAGGTACACCAGCGTCGAATCGGAAAAACTGAGCTGATACCTGTTGCTCAAGTGGTAGAACAAATTGGTAATTTATTACCAACTTTGTAGGTGGTAATGATGATAGTAGATAAAGTTCTGATACTGTCCGTTTCCGCAGGAGAAGGGCATATGAGGGCTGCGGCGGCCATTAAACAAGAGATATTACAGCGAAATCCCCGAGCTGTAGTTACAATTTTAGATACTTTTCGCTATGCCAGTCCCCTCATTGAGAAAATGGTCTTAGGGACTTATATGGAAGTTATCAAAATGTCGCCGGTGATCTATGGGTATTTTTACCGTCAAGCAGAAAAAGAAAAGCCCTTTTCGGGCTTTGCTAAGCATGAATTTAACCGGATTATCAATAAATTGGCAGCACCAAAACTGATTTCACTGATTGAACAGATGGAACCCCAGGCCATTGTTTGTACCCATCCCTTTCCTTTAGGAATATTGACAGATTTACGGCGCAGAGAAAAATGTTCGGTGCCGATTATTGCTGCCATTACAGATTTTACGGTTCATCCCTTCTGGCTCTTTGATGAAGTAGATTGTTATCTGGTAGCAGCGGAGTCTCTGGTGAAGGCTTTTACAGACCATGGGATTACCGTTACGAAGATAGAAGCTACAGGGATACCCATTGATCCTGATTTTAATTCTTCTAAGGATAAACTGGTTTTACGCCGTCAGTGGCAGATGGACCCGGAACTTCCTGCTGTACTTATTATGGGCGGTGGATTAGGCATGGGCCCCTTGGAGGAGGTCGTTAAAGATTTAGCTGCGTCCCAGTTGCCATGCCAATTGATGGTGGTTTGCGGTAAGAATGAACAGCTTAGAAATAAATTAAGCAAGGCTCATTTGCCTGGTAGAGTTCATATTTTAGGCTATATTAATAATATGCAAGAACTAATGGCAGCTTGTGATATCATGATTGGTAAAGCTGGTGGACTTTCTTCCTCCGAAGCAATGGCCAGTGGCTTACCCATGTTTATCACCAATCCTATCCCTGGACAAGAGGAACGAAATGCCGAGTTTTTGGAAAATGCCGGGGCGGCCAGACTGGTGAGAGATACCAAGGATCTGATTAAGCAGATCAAAAACTATTTGGAATTGCCAATTTGGCAAGCTTCTATGCGGGAAGCTGCCGTAAGAGTTGGCAGTCCTAGATCTGCAGCCGCGGCGGTGGATGTTATAGAAAAATTGGTAGAACAACACAACGCAAACGAAGCATTTCAGTAGTCATTCTCTGATGGATTTGTATGGAGGGTTAACAGTGGCTGTATCACTGCTAGATGTACTGGACAAACATAAACAGCACGGCAACAACCTACCGGAAGACATCTTTAAATATGCTAAAATTACCCGGGTAGCGGTGAATACTCAAAGAAGACAATGGAAATTATCGTTACACCTAGAACAACAACTAACTGGCGCAGAAATAATGCAACTTCAATCGGCTCTGGAATGCTTAACACCAGGGCCGGTTTTGTTGGCTTTAGATATTCAACAACCTTCGACAACTGGCGTTACCAATCAACCGGATTTCGAATTAATTAAAGCTGAGTTGGCCCATCGCTATCCAGTTTTACGGGGTTGCCTGCAGAAGGTCGAATGGCAATGGCAGGAGCATTGTTTAACCTTATTCTTGCCGGACGAGGTTACCCATGAGTTGCTTAAGGGTAGAGAATGCGATTTTTACCTAAAGAATTGGCTAAAAGCAAAATGTGGTCTAGAAACAGAGGTTCAGATGACAATTAGACACCAACCTGAAGAAGATGAATCTTGGTGTCAATTGCAGGAGCAAATAGAACAGGAAATCAGAGAAAAACTGGTTATTGAACAAAACAGTGCACCCCCTAGTAAAGAAAAGACATCCTCTGCCAGTCACGGCGGGGATCCTAGAATTATTATCGGGAAAGCTATCAAAGGACAAACCACGCCGGTTGTCGAGATTCAAGAGGAAGAACGCAGTGTTGTTATTCAAGGCAAGATCTTCGACGTGGACTTTAGGCAACTAAAATCAGGCCGTCAAATAGTAACCTTTTGCCTAACGGATAATACCGATTCCATTGAGGTTAAAAAATTTCTGGATGAGGGTGACACAGAAACCAGTGAACGGCTAAAGAATGGTCTTTGGGTAGTGGTAAGGGGTCCGGCTCAATACGATAAATTCTCCCAAGAGTTAACGGTCATGGCCTATGATATTAATCTAGGGAATGCTCCCCCGGCGCGCCTGGATACCGCCTCTGAAAAGCGGGTGGAATTACATTTACATACCAAAATGAGTTCGATGGATAGTGTTTGTGGTACGGCAGATGCTGTAAAATTGGCAGCCGCTTGGGGACATCCAGCCGTAGCCATTACCGACCATGGCGTGGTGCAAGCTTTTCCCGATGCCTATGCTGCTGCTAAAAAGGCTGGTATCAAGCTAATCTATGGTGTGGAAGGGTATCTTATTGATGACGGCGTCCCCACCCTATGGAACTTGCAGGAGAATCAGCCGTTGGCTGATTTACCCTACGTGATTTTGGATTTTGAGACCACCGGTTTTTCTCCTCGGACCGATGATATTATTGAAATTGGTGCGGTAAAGTATAGTGAGGGGAACGAAGTGGCTCGCTTTACCACGCTAGTTAAGCCGGGCAAAGAAATTCCTTACGAAGTCACCAAGCTTACCGGCATTACTCCGGAGATGGTGAAAGATGCACCGGCAGTGCCTGAGGCTCTTAAATCCTTACAAGAATTTATTGGCAATTCGGTTCTGGTAGCGCATAATGCTTCCTTTGATCTGGGTTTCCTGAAGGTTGGTTTTCGAAGACACCTCCAAGTGGAAGTTAAGAATACGGTGATCGATACCTTGGGTGTGGCCAGGATTCTCCTACCCACTTTAAAAAATCACAAGCTGGCTACCTTGGTGAAAGAGTTTAAGATTGAGTTGGCCAACCACCACCGGGCGGTGGACGATGCGGCAGCCACCGGTAAATTATGGCTACTATTACTAAAAAAATTGCTGGAACAAGGTACGACAGAACTTAAGCAGCTAAGTGAGCTGGGGCGGGGAGTCCAACAGGACAAGCTGAGATCCAGGCACATTACCATCTTGGTCAAAGATGAGATGGGTCTAAAGAACTTATATCAATTGATTACTTTATCCCACCTACAGTACTTTCACCGCCAACCCCGGATTCCCAGACAGGAATTGGTGAAGCGGCGGGAAGGGCTGATTATTGGTTCTGCCTGTGAGGCTGGCGAGTTATATCAGGCGCTGTTAGCGGGTGCTTCCCAGGAAGAGTTAGAAACCATTGCCTCCTTCTACGACTATCTGGAAATCCAGCCCCTGGGGAACAATGAATTTTTAATTCGTAATGGACAAGTAAATACGCAAGAAGACCTCAGAGAGTTAAACCGTAAAGTGGTGTCCCTGGGAGAGAAATTAGGGATTCCGGTGGTGGCAACCGGGGATGTGCACTTTTTAAACCCGGAGGAAGAGGTTTACCGGCGCATCCTGATGGCGGGTAAAGGCTTTGAAGACGCCGATCAGCAGGCACCCCTCTACTTTAAAACCACCCAGGAAATGTTGGAGGAATTTTCGTATTTAGGTAGCGATACCGCCCGTCAAGTGGTGGTGAGGAATCCCCAGCAGATTGCCGATTCGGTCAACTCCTTTAAGCCCATCCCAGATATTTTGCACCCTCCTGCCATTGAAGGCGCGGAGCAGCAGATTACCGATATGACCTTGCAAAAGGCCCAGGAACTGTACGGGGAACCCTTGCCGGAAGTGGTACAGCAAAGGGTGGATAAGGAATTAAAGTCAATCATTGGCAATGGCTTTGCGGTACTGTACTTAATTGCTCAAAAACTGGTAAAGAAATCCATGGATGACGGGTATTTGGTAGGCTCCCGGGGTTCCGTAGGTTCTTCCTTGGTGGCCACCTTTACCGGCATTACAGAGGTGAATCCATTACCGCCCCATTATCGGTGTCCCAACTGCCGGAACAGTGAGTTTTTAACAGACGGATCAGCGGGCTGTGGTGCAGATATGCCGGATAAAAATTGCCCCACCTGTGGTACGGCCTTCGTGAAGGATGGTCATGATATTCCCTTCGAAGTGTTTTTGGGCTTCGAGGGAGATAAAGTTCCCGATATTGATCTTAACTTTTCCGGTGAGTACCAGCCCCGAGCCCATAAATATACGGAAGAACTGTTTGGTAAGGAGTACGTTTACCGAGCCGGTACCATTGGTACCATTGCTGATAAAACGGCCTTTGGTTTTGTTAAAAACTATTTTGAAGAACGAAATATCAAGAAAAAGAATGCAGAGTTAAAGAGATTAGTCAATGGTTGTGCGGGAGTTAAGCGGACCACCGGTCAGCACCCCGGGGGATTGATGGTGGTACCGAACCACCTGGATGTGCATATGTTTACACCGGTGCAGCGCCCGGCGGATGATGTAAAATCCGATACCAGAACCACCCACTTTGATTATCACTCCATTCATGATAGTCTGGTCAAACTGGATATTCTGGGTCATGATGACCCGACGGTTATTCGTATGCTGGAGGATCTAACGGGGTTAAATGCCCGGCTAATTCCCCTGGATGATCCGAAAACCATGAGTTTATTCTCATCCACCGAGGCTTTAGGAGTAACGCCGGAGCAAGTTCGCTCCCAGGTTGGTACGTATGCTATCCCGGAGTTTGGTACGAAATTTGTTCGCCAGATGTTGGTGGATACCAACCCCAGTACCTTTTCTGAGCTGGTACGCATTTCTGGTTTTTCTCATGGTACGGATGTTTGGTTGAATAACGCCCAGGATTTAATTCGGCAAGGCACCTGTAAACTATCAGAGGCGATCTCGGCCCGGGATGATATCATGGTCTACCTTATTTACCAGGGATTACTCCCCAAGCAGGCCTTTAAAATCATGGAGGGGGTACGTAAGGGTAAGGGTGTGACGGAAGAGGATGCCGAAGCCATGCGTGCCCAAGGGGTACCTGAATGGTATATAGAATCGTGCCGCAAGATTAAATACATGTTCCCCAAGGCCCACGCCACCGCTTACGTGATGATGGCCTTTCGGATTGCCTGGTTTAAAGTGTACCGTCCAGAAGCCTTTTATGCGGCTTATTTTACAGTACGAGCCGATGATTTCGATGCGGATTTGATGGTGCAGGGGGAAAGTAAAATACGGCAGTCTATTGAAGAGATCGAGGAGAAAGGAAACGCGGCCGCCACTAAGGAGAAAAACCTCCTGACTATTTTGGAAGTTGCACTGGAGATGAACCAACGGGGCATCAAGCTATTACCCGTTAATCTTGAAAAATCAGATGCTGCCAAATTTATCATTACATCAGACGGATTATTATCTCCCTTTGGCGGTTTGCAGGGTGTAGGCAGTACCGCTGCCCAAAGTATTGTAGCAGCTAGAGAAGAGGCTTCCTTTACCTCCATTGATGATCTGCGCAGTCGGGCCAAGGTATCCAAGACAGTGATCGAAGTATTGCAAAATCATGGTTCACTAAGAAATCTACAGGAATCTGATCAGATGGCTTTATTTTAACTTTTGAAGCGTTGAAATAAAAAAACAAACCTTCCTGTTAAGGGAAAGGTTTGTTTTTTTTTGAATAGCTTACTAAAATTGGCAGGATCTTTAGAATTTACAGCGAAATAATGTCAAAAAATTCATACAATAAAGAAGGAGGCTACAACTAGATTAACTTACAAATAAATTACTATCGGAAAGCAAAGTTTGGTACAGCATAGCTAAAAATGGTTGAAAGGAGGGGCATGTCTACAGCAAAGTGGTTATAAACTAGTTACGATATTAATGAAAGGAGATTTATTAAGTATGGAAGCTTTTATTGGAACAATTTTACCTTGGCCCCTAAATTGGGCACCTGTGGGTTGGGAATCTTGCGACGGCAGACTTCTTAACATCAATCAGAACCAGGCACTTTTCTCCCTGATTGGAACTACCTATGGCGGTGATGGACGGACAAACTTTGCCTTGCCTGATTTGCGCGGGCGTATCCCGGTAGGAATGGGACAGCAGCCTGGTGGAAGCCAATTTTCCCCTGGTAACTGGGGAGGTGCAGAAAAGTCTATCCTTACGGCTAATAATATGCCGGCACATAGCCATGCTGCAACTTTAAGTAACGGTAGCATTGGTAATGGTAGTTGCAGTGTTGAGGTTAAACTTCCGGCCAACGCCACCAACGCTGCTGCAACTGATTCTTCTCCAGATGCAAATTGCTGTCTTGGGACAGCGAATGCTAACTCTAGACCAGTAAACATATACAGCACGAATGCTCCTGATAAAACTCTTATGAATAACTCTGTAACCGCAAGCGGAACTGTAGCTGGAACTGTAACCGGAACTGTCACAGTTGCTCCGAATGGAGGAGGCCAATCCTTTGAGAATATGCAGCCTTATTTAGTCGTGAATTATATCATATGTACGCAAGGCTACTATCCGCAACGCCCATAGCATATGAGAGACATAGACGATGACTTTAATGCGCCGGAGCTAGCTGGGATAACTTTTCGGCCAGTGCATTCCGGAGATGAACCATTTATTTACCGTCTCTTTTTCAGCAGCCGTTCGGATTTGGCATGGATAACAGGTATGAGCGAAGATATGAAAAATTTATTTATTTACCAACAGTTTCATTGTGAACGTGAACAAATGTTGAAAGAATATCCAGATGGTGATTTCAATATTGTTTTATTTGCTGGGGAGCCGGTAGGGCGCTTGTATGTTCACCGCGGAATAAAAGTATTGCGCATTATAGCTATGGCGTTGCTTCCGGAATATCGCGGCAGGGGTATCGGCGGCAAATTACTTGCCGATATCCTGGAGGAGGCTTCTAGGGCAGTAAAGCAGGTGCGTCTGCAAGTTGCTTGGTATAATATTGCCGCACGCACTCTTTATGAAAAGCTGGGGTTTGTTGTTGTTAAGGATGCGGGAGTCTATTGCGAAATGCAATGGACTCCTCCGACTATCTCTGAAATTTTTCCTTTATGAGTACTTATTTGCTTGTTAATCAGCTAAAATAAGTTTTACTAAAAGGAGTTCAATTATACTTTAATTGCTAAAAACGGGTGAAAACTGTGGTGGCGGAAAGGTAATATGCCGTTGTCTTTAATTCAGATGAGAAAATCCAGCCGATTTAATGATTTTGAAGGGGGGTTTAGAAATGAGGAACAAGCTGTCTATTAGGTGTCTTTTTACATTACTTTTCCTACTTTTGTTAATTTTAGGAAAGCCTTATGTAAGCTATGCAACGCCTTCAAATGAAAATTTTGATACATATTCTGGTCAGGGGAGCAGTCCAAGGACAGTTGGAGATTGGACTATCTCTGTTGTGGATAGCTTGGGGAACCATGATGTTGATGCATGGGTTGATATTATCAACGACAACACTTTAACGGCACTGTCAAATGGTGGTTCGGATTATGTCCTTAGCCTTGTTGGTCGGTTTGGGGTAGGTAAGATAGTTATATTCAAATCTACCAATGGGAAATTCAAGCTTAATTCGTTTCATATAGATGGATTTGATGTACCACTAGAAGTTATGGGCTACAAGGAAGGGGGGCTTGTACCTGGCGCTAGGCAAATAATTAATGCCCCTACAAACGTGGATACGCCAGTTCTACTGAGTGATGCTGCCTGGCAGGATATTGACGAATTCCGTATTGAACGGACGGATAATCAAGCTGATATTCTCGGGATGTTTATCGATGATCTCAATGTGAGCGACCCAATAGCGCCTGCCACAGTACCTGGAGCGCCGTCTGGGGTGAGCACAACGGCTGGAGACGGGCAGGCAGTTGTAAGCTTTACGGCACCAGCTTCTGAT